>NZ_JAYFEQ010000919.1:0-1248 GCF_055795085.1 Phormidium sp. CCY1219
TTTTGACGGCGGCTAAAGCCGCACGTTCGTTTTTCCTCCCCCGGCTAAAGCACGGGGGTTTCCAAACGTATCGGAGGCTACTATGATGTTTTCGCGCAAATTATTCCCAGCCATTATTGTCGGGGCGGCGGCGACAGTTGCCCTGGTGCAACCGACTCCCGCCTTCGCCCTAGACCCGTCGGAGATTGCCACCCAAGCGAAAACCTTTACCGTGAGAATCGACGGTCCGCAGGTGGGCACTGGGGTGATTATCGACCGGGAAGACAGCACCTACACCGTCCTCACCAACTGGCATGTGGTGAATCGCCAGGGGTCCTACAAGATTACCACCGCCGATAATCGCCAGCATTCCCTATCCTACAGCCAAGTGCGGTATCTGCCCAACCTGGATATTGCGGTG
The DNA here is from genome assembly GCF_055795085.1 of Phormidium sp. CCY1219. Taxonomy (NCBI): domain Bacteria; kingdom Bacillati; phylum Cyanobacteriota; class Cyanophyceae; order Oscillatoriales; family Oscillatoriaceae; genus Phormidium; species Phormidium sp. CCY1219. The sequence continues at coordinate 401 of NZ_JAYFEQ010000919.1, forward strand.
GTGCGGTTTATCAGCAGCCAATCCTATGCCACGGCGGAATTCGGCGACTCCGAAAACCTGAGCGAAGGCAAGGCGGTTTATGTGGTGGGATGGAGCGGTCAGTTACCCGGAATTCCGGAACGCAGCTACCAGTTTCTCGATGCCAAAATTGTCTCGCGCCTGCAAAGGGGGGAGAATGGGTATGAACTGCTGCATGACAATCCCAGTACCCCGGGCACCTCTGGCGGTCCGCTGTTGGATGACAGAGCGCGGCTAGTGGGGATTAACGGGCGCTCTACCTCGGAACCCAACACCAATAAAGCCTTTGGCATGGCCATTCCCCTGCAAATCTTTTTAGCCGCGCGAAGTAACCTCTCCCCACCCCCGGGAATTGTCACCCCCGAAGATGATGTGGCGCGCGGGGAACAGTTGGCAAAAGCAGGCAACTACCGGGAAGCCATCTCGGCATACAATCGCGTCCTCGCCGCCAATCCGAACCATCTAGATGCCCTGTATCGGCGCGGTGAGGCGTATTACCGGTTAGAGGAGTTCCCCCCGGCAATTCGGGATTTCAATCGCCTCTTGCAACTCAATCCGAATAACGCAGTGGTTTATTTCTACCGGGGTTATGCTCGACAGGAACAAGGAGAGCATCAAGCCGCCCTTGAGGATTACAACCAAGCGATTCGCCTCGACTCCAATTTTGCACCAGCCTACCACAACCGGGGATTTGCCCGCCGTGAGTTGGGAGACCTGGAAGCGGCGATTGAGGATTACAACCAAGCGATTCGCCTCGACTCCAATTTAGCACTAGCCTACAACAACCGGGGAATTGCCCGCCGTGAGTTGGGAGACCTGGAAGCGGCGAT
>NZ_JAYFEQ010000920.1:0-13468 GCF_055795085.1 Phormidium sp. CCY1219
TCGGCAATATTCCCATTATGAATAAGTATAGCAGAAATTTTTCCTTTTCGCCAGGGTTTTCTTTTTTTTGGGGCCGGGGGCAGGAGGGGAGCCGCGAAGCGACTGGGAGAGAGAGGCTTCGCGGGAGAACTAGGAACTGGGAGAGTCCACCTCCGGGGGAGGTTCCAGGTTAGCCGGAACAGAGATTTCGCGGGAAATGGGAAGCTCTGGCGAGGCAACCGGGGGAGGAGCGGGCACCTCCAAAGTCGTTGCCACCCGGGTGTTGGGGGAGAGGAAACTCTGCGGGGGTGGGGGTGCGGGCATATCCAGAGAAGGCAAAGTAGCCAAAGGGGAGCCTTCTGGAGTGGGAACTTCCGGAAGAGGTGCAGCCATTTCCAAAGACTGAATTAAAGTAGAGAGGGCGTATTCGAGTTGAGTGCCCGGATCCAGATTGACCCAGCCTTCGGGAGTCAGTTCGCGTAGTTCAAAGTGAAGGTGAGGGCCAGTGGAATTGCCGGTGCTGCCCAAGCGAGCGATCGCTTCTCCCTGCGCCACAAACTGACCCGGTTCCACGAGAATTTCCGACAGGTGAGCGTAGAGGGTTTCGGTGGTGGCATCCTCATGTTCGATAACCACAGTTTTGCCGTAACCGCCCAACCAATCAGCGATCGCCACCGTACCGGAATATGCCGCCAACACCGGGGTGCCCAACGGTGCGCCCAAATCCGTCCCACTATGGAATCGGCGATCGCCAAAAATCGGATGAACCCGCCAGCCAAACAACGAAGTAATCTGGGCCGGAATCGCCAAGGGAAAAATCATGCTCCTATCCCCATTTCCCGGACGACCCGCCGGACGAGACAGGCGTTTCAAATCGAAATTGCGCGCCGCCGCCTTGGTGCGAAAGTGAATCCCCCCATCACCCACCTGCACCGGCCCGACATTAATCGGTTCGAGTTCCTGCTTCACCGGCACTTCCGGAAGCGAAGCATAAGCGGGCGCGGGTTCCGGGGCATAAGGTTCCGGAGCAGCAACTGGCTCAGGAGACGGCGGTTGTGGCTGTCGGTAAAGATTTTGCTGTTGAGCCTCCAGAATTGAAGCGGGGGGCACTTCCTCCGACTCCCCATCATAAACATGCGCCTCACTGGGCACAGAAACATCTTGATGAGGCGCTTGGGGCGTCCAATCCTCTTGCGCCACTTCCCGAACCGGTGGCGGTGGAGGTGGTGCGGCGGGTACCCCGAGGGGATCCGGGTCAGCCTGGGGACGAGCAACCGTTTGAGCGGGGGTGGAATCTGTCGGCGGGTTGAGAGCAGGCGCTTCATTGGCAGAAACCGACGGTTCGCTTTCTGTAGCCCCGACGCTGTAATCCGTGCGATCGCGGTAGAGATTGTTTTGGTGAACCTCGCGCAAAGGAACAGCAGCATTAGCGCGGACCGGGGTAGTATCTGCTTCTGGCGGTGCGATGTCTCCCGGAGCGGCGATCGCCTCTGGTGCAGCACGGTCCTGATTCCGGGGTTTCCAAGGAGCCACCCCAGTAGAATCCATCGGATCCGGTACGGCGGCGGATGGCGACGCAGGGGGTTCCGTGGCATAGTCAGCCTCCGCTGCTGGCTCCAACTCCGCTGGCTGCAGATCCGCGCTCGCTTCCCGTAACGGCTGCAACTGTTGGGCGCTACCCGGGGATTGCAATCTGGGTTCGGCGGAGGGCGGCGGGGGTGCCACTTCGGCATCCCCAAACTCGTCGATCGCATCCAATGGTGTCTGGGCGCGAACTCCTTCCCCAGCAATAAATCCGAGGCTGGGAATCCAAACGACTCCCTGCAACAGCAAGGAGAACTGACAAACGATGCTCAACGGCGTGCGGACAAATTTAAGTTGCTGGCTCATCTCTCGCTTGCTTCTCATACAGTAAGGCTGATGAATGAATAACCCAACCTGGAGGTACCTTCCCCGAGGGCGGAGGAGTTAGACATCGGGCGGCGGATAACCCAAGCTGATTGTACCGGGTGGGAGGGCAATTTCTGAGGGAGAAGTACCAGGGGCGGCATTTTCGTCGCCCCTTGCCGATCGCGCGAGGCGAACCAGCAGTTCTCCAGTTTTGCTGACCCCGGCGATCGCTCCGGGAAACCCCTTCACCGTCACCGATTCTCCGAGACCCACCATCAATTGTCGGTACGATGGCAGCAAAGTCTCGACACCTTTCTCGATAAAGGTTTGGTATCCGGAGGTGATTCCGTGCAGGGTCAGGGCCGCCAACATTTCCAGGGAGTTTATCTCCGGGTTGGGGCGATCGGTGAGGAAGCGATACAGATTGATGCCCGTTTCTGGCACTGGGTTTTTCCAATTGATCCCCACTCCCACCACCGCTTGGGTAATCTTTCCCCGATTGATTTTAGTTTCGGTTAGAATACCACCCAGTTTGCGAGAGTGGAGCAATAAATCGTTAGGCCATTTGAGACAGACCGGAATTTGATAGGCGCGCAGGGTGGTGGCGATTCCCCAAGCACTGCACAGGGTGAGCAGGAGTGCATCGGCGACGGGGAGATTGGGGGTTAGGGCAATCGAAAGGTACAAACCGCCTGCAGGAGAATGCCACTGGCGTCCCCACTGTCCTTTGCCGGCGGTTTGGCGCTTCGCGATCGCCACCCATAAGGCAGGTTCCGCTACCTCGGCGATCGCCTCCCACAGGGTTTGATTGGTAGAGGCGAGTTCCTCGAAAATCTGGATCGAATAGCCAACAGATGGCGGCGCAAACCCAACGGGGGAAGGATTTGCGCCGTCGGCGTCGAAGGACTTTAAAATCTGTTCTAGGCGTTCTCGATTCAAGGGAAGAATAATGGGGTTTGTTTTGCCGATCGCCGCTTAGGTTAGCATAAATTGGGGGTCGCGTCGGCGAAAATTTGGGATTTTTTCCCGGGCTGGGTGTTTTACGGTACAATCCCTATGCCGCGATCGCTTACCCTCGTTGGCGGGAAACATTCCCCGGGGTGCGTTGTCTGGTTTCTCATCTGTTGTAAGTGATTCCTCCTCACTCTCCTAACCACTGTTCGCGTTTGGGGGGTTGCTCTCTGGCGCGAATGACAGACACTGATTATTTTTAGCGAGAATTAAACATGCATACTTGGCATTGGCATAGTTGGAATGGACTGCCCTATCTGAGTTGTAGTTTATTGTCACGGTGGCCTCACGGTTTTTTTACCCAGCAGTTTTGGCCCCGATCGCCCACGGAATTGGTGGAGGTCCTCCAACCCACGGCGCGGGTTTATCGCGTGACTCAAGTTCATGGCAATCGCGTGGTGAATACCCGAGAGATGTCGCCGGAGGTATCCTCGCCAGACGGGCAAGAGATTTTGCCTTCTAAACCCGATGCGGATGGGTTGCTGACTCACGAGGGCGATCGCGCGGTGTGGGTTTGCACGGCGGATTGCTCGCCGGTGCTGATTGCCGATCCGCAAACGGGTCAGGTGGCGGCAATTCATGCCGGGTGGCGGGGGACTGCTGCCCGCATCATCCCGGAGGCGATCGCGCAAATGCAAGCCCAAGGTAGTTCGTTGCCACAACTGCAGGTGGCGATCGGTCCGGCGATCGCAGGGGAGGTTTATCAAGTTCAAGACGATGTGGCGGCGCAAGTGTGCGGTACCATTGTAGAAACGGATACTCCCGAGCAGATTTTATCCGAGGTGCAACAGTTGCCTCATCCGCCAGTGTTAGCGGATGCAGAACCGGGGCGCGTGCGCTTGGACGTGCGCCGGGTGATTCAGTTGCAGTTGGCACAAATGGGCATTGCCAGGGATGCGATCGCGATCGCCCCCTATTGCACGTACCAAAACCCCGATCGCTTTTTTTCCTATCGTCGCGAAGCTCAGAAAAAGGTTCAGTGGTCGGGAATTGTCAGTCAGTGATGCATCGCACTGGCAACTGCGGTTGTGCGCTACCTGTTCTCCCAAGGGTTGTGCCAACCCCAGGTTATATCCCGCTACCCCCCAGGCGCACTCTCTCGGGTGTGGGTTTCCTATGAGATAAAGGAAAGGAGAAACCGGGTTTCTCGCTCTCGGAAATGGCTAAGCGGTAAATTCGCGATCGAGAAACCCGGTTTCTAACCGCTACACACCGATGCCCTCGCGCCCTGTTTCGCTCGAAAATTATATATAAATGAGTGAGAATAAATTGACGAGGGACACGGACTTTTAGTTTTGCTCTAGCTTCGATTCGGTGCTTCGGTGTTTTTTCTAACTTGGCAACTGCTACGTCCTACAAACTATATAGCGCCTCTCCAGGGTGACCGGCAATGCAATGACTATATTGCATTACGGTTCGGGGGCAGGATTGCGATCGCCGTTTTCATATCCCTCGAATTTCAAAGTGAGTCCGGTACTTCTGAGGCTTTAGGTGATAAGCAAAGCGATCGCCTTTTTTATCGTCAGCCTCCGGCAATCCACCGCTCGTAAATACTATATCCCATGATGGGTGGTTTACTATCAAAAACTGCGGCATTTTTTATAAAAAAAAGTTTAAATTAGCGGTAGCACCCTGCCCGGTTTATACCGTGGGGGAAAATAGAGGGATGGAGAGGTTAAATAGGCACAGGGGATTGGTTTGTGCTTCTCCTCCGAACGAGCGCGATCGCTTCGGTGACAAAATTGTGCTTGTGCATCCCGCGCCGAGGAGGATGGAGGAGGTGGGAGTTTTTGGCGATCGCCGGTCTTCGCAAGGGGTGGGGCGAAGGATAGAAATAAATGGCGAGATAGCGATCGCCCGAGGCAAAATGAGGGGTTAGCGAGGCATTGAGAGAGGTCAGTGCAAATTGTTAAAGCCTCTTGACAAAAAGCCCCAGCAATGGTATTTTATTTATTCAATTCAATTACCAGTTGTCAACTGAAAACCTACGAGCTAAAATAACTGAGGGGAAAGCTTGCTGAACTACAGCGTCGGCGAGGGATGCGCCGATGAGGAAAGCACCGGAATTAGACGGAAGCGGAACCCATGAGATTTGGGGAGTGACGAAAACGTTGAGAGGCCCTGGGGTGGTGGTTAAGCCTAAGCCAGCGATCGCCCGTAGAAGACGGACAAGGACTCGCGTTATTCTAATAACAGAACAAGTGGCATAATTTTTTCTATGCTATCTATTATCAGGAGGCATCCCCGAGCAAGTCCGCCGTTAAAGCCCGATTTTCTTGCTGAATGTCGGCACAAAATACGAGGTTTGGGTCTACAAGTCCTTATGGTTTATCTTTATCAGGCCAATTTAGAACATGAGTAAGGCGGGGACTTGTGGAAGGGTTTGTGTTAATGGTAACTTAAAAATCGAGGTGGAAGAAAATCTGATGAGCGAACTGAGTTCTTACGAGCAACTTGGGGTATCGGAAAATGCGACATTTGAGGAAATTCAACAAGCGCGCCAACGCTTGAGCGACGAATACAGCGGCGATCGCAAGCAACTCGATCGCATTGAAGCCGCTTATGACGAGATTCTCATGCAGCGGCTGCGAGCGCGTCAAGAAGGGAAAATCAAAGTCCCCGAACGGATCCGCTTTGCCGAACGAGAAGTCCGCAGTGCGCCGCCGTCGCCTCCCGCCCCACCGAAAGAGGCTCCCGCATGGTTGCAAGGATTGCTAGACACCCCCTCGCAAGCCGAGATTCTGTGGCCGGCAGGCACATTTTTTGCCTTAAGCGCCCTCAGTCTGATCCAACCGGCATCCGCATCATTAGCCTTAGCCGTGGGGGTTGGATTTAGCCTTTATTTTATCAATCGCAAGGAGAACAAATTTGGTCGGGCGGTGACCATTACCCTCGTCACCTTAATTGTCGGCTTATTGTTGGGAACCCCAATCGCAAGCTGGCTAACGGCCCTTGGCGTGCAGTTACCCACAGAAGGTTTAGCGGCGAGTTTTGCCTTCTTCATTCTGTGGTTGGCGAACAGCTTTTTGCGGTAATTGCAAATCCAGTAGATGGCGTTTGAAAAAGCCCCGCATCCCTTTATGGGTGGGGCTGCATTTTTTTTGACCGCCTGTGCGGGGTGATTGAATTTGGAGCTAAGTGGGTGCGTGAAGCCCCTTGGGGATTGAGTTATCCCAGGGGGGATGGGGTGGGTGGCGTCACGCACCCTATGGGGGAATTGGGGATTAAAAAACGGTAGAGAGGGACAAACTCTCTACCGTTTTGATTTGGATTTAAACCCGTGGTGGGGTTAATGGGGAAGGGGACAGGATAAATGCGTGCCCCTTGATTCGGGAAGTCTACTCAATGGTGGGGGAGAGCAATTCGCGCTGTTCTCCCGGGCCGACGGTGACTTGACCTTCCTCATTCACATCCACCAAAGCGGTTTCGCCTTCTTGGATGCGACCGGAGAGGATTTCTTCGGCGAGGCTATCTTCGAGCAAGCGCATGATGGCGCGACGTAACGGACGAGCGCCGTAGCTGGGGTTGTAGCCTTCTTCCACGAGACGTTCTTTGAATCGTTCGGTGACTTCGAGGGTAATGCCTTTTTCGGTCAGCCGGCTGAAGACTTCGCGCAGCATGATTTCGGCGATTTCCTTGACCTCTTCCTTGGTGAGTTGACGGAAGACGATGATTTCATCGAGACGGTTGAGGAATTCGGGACGGAAATACTGCTTGAGTTCTTCGTTGACCAAATTGCGGATGCGGTTGTATTGAGCGTCTGCTTGGTCTTCAGCAAACTCGAATCCGAGTCCGCCGCCACCTTTTTCGATGACCTTGGAACCGATGTTGGAGGTCATAATCAGCAAGGTGTTTTTGAAGTCCACCGTGCGACCTTTGGCATCGGTGAGGCGACCGTCTTCTAAGATTTGCAGGAGCATGTTGAAGACGTCGGGGTGAGCCTTTTCGATTTCGTCGAACAGGACCACGGTGTAGGGACGACGGCGCACGGCTTCAGTGAGCTGACCGCCTTCGTTGTAGCCCACATAACCCGGAGGGGAGCCGATGAGTTTGGAGACGGTGTGGCGCTCCATGAACTCGGACATATCCAGACGAATCATCGCCTCTTCGGAACCGAAGAAGTAGCTGGCCAAGGATTTGGTCAGTTCGGTTTTACCGACCCCAGTCGGACCGGAGAAGACGAAGCTGGCGATCGGGCGGTTGGGGTTTTTCAAGCCGACGCGGGCGCGACGAATGGCGCGAGAGACGGCTTTGACGGCTTCTTCTTGACCGATGAGACGCTGGTGCAGGGTATCTTCCATGTGCAGCAGCTTCTCGGATTCGGATTCGGTGAGCTTGTTGACGGGGACGCCGGTCCAGCTTGCGACAATTTGGGCGATGTCTTCTTCGGAGACCACGGGGGAGAGGTCGCTATCGGCGGATCCGCTCTTTTTGTTGCTAGCGATCGCGCGGATTTCGGATTTGATTTCCATTTCGCGATCGCGCAGTTCCCCGGCGCGGTCGAAGTCTTGCGATCGCACGGCGTCGTCTTTTTCTTTAAGCACTTCGCGCAGTTCTTTATCCAATTCCTTGGCGGCGGGGGGCAATTGCGAGTTAATCAAGCGGACGCGAGATCCGGCTTCGTCGATTAAGTCGATCGCCTTATCGGGCAAGTAGCGATCGCTGATATAGCGATCGGATAGCTTCGCCGCTGCATCCAGGGCCTCGTCGGAGATTTTCAGCTTGTGATGTTGCTCGTAGCGATCGCGCAAGCCAAACAGAATTTCGATGGTTTCTTCCACACTGGGTTCGCCCACCATCACCGGTTGGAAGCGGCGCTCTAATGCGGCATCCCGTTCGATGTGCTTGCGATATTCATCCAGGGTGGTGGCCCCGATGCACTGCAATTCACCCCGGGCTAAGGCCGGTTTGAGGATGTTGGCGGCGTCGATCGCCCCTTCTGCAGCACCGGCTCCGATTAAGGTGTGAACCTCATCGATCACCAGGATGACATTCCGCGCCGAGCGGATTTCATCCATAATTTTCTTGAGCCGTTCTTCAAATTCGCCGCGATATTTGGTGCCGGCCACCAATAAGCCGATATCCAAGGTCACGACCCGCTTTTCTTCTAAAATATCCGGCACGTCGTTATTGGCAATCCGCTGCGCCAATCCTTCGGCGATCGCGGTTTTCCCGACTCCCGGTTCGCCAATCAATACCGGATTGTTTTTGGTTCGCCGACCCAAAATCTGGATGACCCGTTCGATTTCTTTCTGACGCCCCACCACCGGATCCAACTTGCCTTCCGCTGCCATTTGAGTTAGGTTGGCACCGAATTCGTCCAGAGTGGGGGTTTTGGTGCGGGCATTCCCCGGTCCGGCGGTCACCTCTGCGGTTTCTCCCAACATCCGAATCACTTGGGTGCGAACCTTAGAAAGGTCTACCCCGAGGTTTTCCAACACTCGCGCTGCTACGCCTTCGCCTTCGCGAATCAGACCCAGCAACAGGTGTTCGGTGCCGATGTAGTTGTGACCGAGTTGACGTGCTTCTTCTAGAGACAGCTCTAGAACCCTCTTGGCCCGAGGCGTGAACGGAATTTCCACCGCCACGAAACCGGAACCGCGACCGATAATTTTTTCAACCTCAATCCTGGCGTCTTTGAGGTTGACTCCCATTGACTTGAGAACTTTTGCTGCAACTCCAGTCCCTTCCCCGATCAGACCCAATAAGATCTGTTCGGTACCGACGAAGTTATGTCCCAGTCGGCGAGCTTCCTCCTGGGCCAGCATAATGACTTTAATAGCTTTTTCTGTGAAGCGTTCAAACATGGCTTATTCCCATTACCGACACTTATGGCGCGTAAGAACCTGCTTTTATTACCCCGCGTGAGGAAACACAACAAGCAGCGATTTTTCCTGGAATTGTGTTTTTCAGGTCCATCTAGAATGCTTGGGATTTCCCCAGATTGATGGTTTTAAAGCACCAGAAAAGCCGCAAAGCTTTTTTGTTTACCGAGTCCGTACCGTCTGGCTCTAACACTGCCGCACCATCGGGTTTGAGTTTAAGTGGTGATGAGCGCGTGCGCCGCGATCGCCCACCCCGATATCAGTGGAAAGGTTAATACCCACGGGGGTTTTAACCCTTAACCTTTTGGCTTGGGAGTTACTCCCTCGAACATCGCTGGTACTTTGAACTTTAGCATAGCAAAACTCTTCGTTTTCGTGCCACTAGCCGCGAATGTGGAAATTACGCTACAGTTTGCCTCAGTCAGGTTGCCTGCTTGCCCTTCTTTGCCCGGAGGCAAGACCAATCAGGGCGAACCTTTGCCATCCCTGTGGCGGCTACTTCCTGGCAATACACCGCAGCACTGGTCAGAGGTTGGGTGGGGGTGATTTGTTGTCCCTGTAACCTTGATGTTGTTATGAATGATGCTGTTACTTGCCTCGGCGATCGCGATCGCAGCCCTCGATAACGGCGCTGTGGATCTTCGCCCCACTTGCCCTTCATCCCCTGGCTCGCATACCATTGCCACGAAGTTCAATATGTATTATTAAATACACAGCGCCAAACGCGCAATTGAAACGGCCAAGCAAACCGATCCCAATGTATGCCATTGATGGACTGGACAACTCCACTGAAATTCTTACAAGCCGATTTCCACAAACGGCTCAAAAAGCAAAAGTCAATCGAACCGACTTTGCTCAATTCCGATATTCGCGGTTGCCACAGTGAAATGATGGAGGTCTTTGGCGAAAAATTAGACAAAATTTTGCAGCGCTGTCAGGAAGAAGCGGCGGAACTAGCGGAATACCCGCCGCCAATTGCGGACAACTACGACGAGGACGACTACTCTTTCGAGGAAAAATACGAGTTTGAAGTCGGGGAGTATTTCCTGCGCGAGCAATTGATGGATCTGCTGATGAGCGCGCGTTTCGGACGGTTGCTTAAGAAGGTCAAACCGCTTTATCCCGATATCGAATTCGACGATGAAGGCAATTTGCGAAATGCAAGCAAATTTACCTATTACCTGGTAGCCAATCCGGCGCTCCGCATTCAAGTCAATGTCTGTGATGGCGAAAGCTTTAACAGCTTTAAAAATGACAAGGTGATTTGGTCGGTGACGCCGGAGGATGTGGAAAATCATCGGGCGATCGTGTTTGTGGCTCTGTTTTGGCTCTCTTGTACCCCCAAAGGGTCGCAAAAGGACAGCATTTTGGTGGGCTTTCTCCCCACGGATCTCCTCGAGTTTAGCGGCCCGAAAATTAACTTGGGACCGGCTGATTTCCTTTATGCTGGGGGTCTTAAAGGGTATTTGGAATCCCTCATCCTCCCGCCTACAAACGCGAAATCCCCGGTGCAACAGCGGGTGATTGCCCCCCCAAGCAGCACTTCGAGCCATTCCTCACCCCTGGCACAGGCGGCTTCTTCCTGGGAGTGCGCCCATACCCTGAAGGCGAAAGGGGCAATTAATTGTCTGGCGATCGCTCCTGACGGCTATACCCTTGCTAGTGGTAGCTGCGGCGAAACTCATCTGTGGAATTTAGACAAGGGGGAGTTTCTCTGCACCCTGGCGGAACATCCTTGGGTGGAATCCTGGAAAGTGGATGAAATCACTTCCCTTTCTTTTAGCCCCGATGGCTCTACTCTGGCAACGGGAAACTTGAATGCTTTGGTGACGCTATGGCATATCGGCGCGCGAGAAATGATTCATATCTTCCCAGAACATGAGGCAAGAGTGCGCGGAGTGACGTTTAGTCCGGAAGGTCGTCATCTGGCAAGTGGAGGGGACGATCGCAAGATTCGCTTGTGGGATTTGCATGAGGGGGATACCTACAATACCATCCCTTGGCTGACCGGTGCGGCTCATAGTCTGGCGTTTAGTCCAGATGGTCAATTGCTCGCCTCTGGCAGCTATCGAAAGGTGAAGGTCTGGGCACTCATTACCCCGGAGTGGAGCGATCTGCTGGATGGCCGATTGGTAAAAACGATGACGGGACATTCCCATGTGGTGGGCGCTGTGGCGTTTACCCCCGATAGTCAGGTGTTGATTACTGGCAGTGCGGATAAGACGATTAAATTGTGGCATCCGCGCACGGGAAAACCTCTGGGTACTCTCCAGGGCCATGAAGATGCGGTGCATTCTCTGGCGGTTAGCCCCGCTGGGGAGTGGTTGGCAAGTGCTAGCGCCGATCGCACGGTGAAGTTGTGGCATCTGCCCCGTCAGGAATTGCTGGCGACTTTTGAGGGCCACGCAGATGCGGTGACGGCGGTGGCATTTAACCCCAATGGCGATCGCATTATTAGTGGCAGTCAGGATAAAACTATCAAAATCTGGCAGTGGAATGCCCAATCGGATAATTAATTCCCGCTGAATGAATGTCCCTCGGCGCGAATAGTAACGATTGGGGGTTGGGTAGGGTTCGGATGAGTGGGGTTGACCCGAGAGTTCCGAGAAGCTGCAAGCAGCTTTTTTTGACTCTTTCTTCTCCGAGTCTCGTCCGTTTACCCAACTCTATTTTCGTTCTACCATTTCTAAAAATTATGCCTCGATTTAAAACTGTTTTGCCTCTGGTTTGTCTGCTGTTGGCGGCTTGTTCTGAAGGTCCGAATGTGGCGACTCAATCTGAGCCTTCTGCGGCGAATACTGCATCGGTTCGCGAGGAATCTCTCTCGTCTTCTAATGGGAAATCGGGAGAGAGTGCATCGCCAATCCCCAATCCGATTTTTGCGCCAATTTTGCCTAGGCTGAAGCAAGAAACTCAGGTGCCGATTTTATTACCGGATTATGTTTTTGGCGGCGATGGCGCAACTGAGATTTACGCGATTTTAGAAACGGCAAATCGCGATCGCTATCAAGTGATTTTGGGTTATACCCCGGATTGCAATGGCGGAACGGCTTGTCGGTTGGGTGCGATTTCGGGTGAAGCGATCGCCCCGGATTCTCCGCCTTTGTCCGGAAAGCCAGTCCGTCTCGATAATGGCATCACAGGTTATTTTGTAGCAGCGGTTTGTGGCGCAAATTGCTCGGATGCAACCCTGACTTGGGAACAAAATAATGCCCGCTATACAGTGGGCATTAAGGCTGGAAAAGGCGAAAAATTGGTGAAAATGGCCAATTCCGCAATCGCGAGCGGTCGCTTCTAAGCGCCGCGATCGCTCACGATACTGCGCGATCGAGAGGGTCTTGGCTGGCGGCAAGATCCTCTACTTTTTGCCCCACGGTATTCTCTAAATCCAATGTCCATTTCTTGAACGCTAATTTCTGAAATTTTTGGCTAAACTGCCAGAACAGTTGTCGGGTAGTATTAATCGTTTTATTCACGAAATTCCACCCAAATCCCCTCGCATGGGGACGCTTCTTTTCTTCTTGAAGCTGTGGCATTGAAGTTAAAGATAACCACAACAGCTTCGACCCTTTCAAGCTATCGATTAACGGCATGTTTTTTTTCGCGATTTTCACCCTCTTCTGGAAACTTTTTACCGGCTTTTTCTTCTTTAATATGCCGATTTTGGCTTTCGATATGACCTCGGCATCTGCGGGTTCTGTTGGTAAAACTAATTGCGTCGGTAAGGCAATCATTAATGTGACTAAAATGACCAATATGCACCTTGATAGCGCCATAATTAAGTTTTTCTCTCCCATATTACTAGCAGCGATCGCAAATAGGATTTATTAATTCGCGCTAGGCATTTCCCCTGCTCGTTTCTCCAGGCTTTCTTTCACCGACTGGCGATGTTCGCCTCTGTGTTCGCTACCACCCGTCCCCTTACTGCTGAATACTCAACCGGGGCGACGCTTTGCAGGCATTTCTACCCTTTTGACATCACGGGGGCGTGAGAAAAGTCGTTTCCCTAACTCCTACCGTATTTCAGCTTGCTGGTTCCTCTCCTTCTGACCCGTTGCACGTTCAACTCTTTTCCTTTCTCCAACGTTCACTTAAGTGTGAAATAAAAGTGAGACTCGTCAGTAATTTGACATTTTCATCTTCTATTTCACCCTTTCCGCTTTCCAACGTTGGGTTTCACTTTGCTTCACCCCTAATTAACTTTTATGGAGGTGCAACGTGGCTTTACGCCCAGACTAACTCTTCAACCTACATCGGTAGGCTTGACGATTCACACGCACAAAAGACCTATCCGGCAGCCTAGAGAAACACTGCCCGAATTTCAATCCCTTAATTTTATCTTACACCTTAATCTGCACAATGTCATTCGGTTTTCAAAACTTTTTTGAAAACTTTTCTGATTTTTGTCATCCGCTCTAATTATTTATGGCAGAAATTTTCCCCGGTCTTGTATTGCATATTAATTATTTAATATCAACAATTACAGCTAAGTAATGACCCACCCCACTTTCAAAAGCCGACTGTGTTGCCCCCCAAATGTAAAGTTAAATTAAGCAAATGGGGGGTATTACCCCTTATCGTGCTAGAGTAGTTCCAGTAGATGCACCCTAATGGCAACGCCCGCTTTCCCAGTGGGCGTTTTTTTATGGAGAGGAACGCGATCGCGAAGCTCTGAAAATCCGTAGAAGCCAGATGCAGCAGTTGAATTTCGCCGCAATGTAAAAAAATGTTAAGCAAGTGTGGGGTATTACCCTTTATCGTGC
>NZ_JAYFEQ010000921.1:0-6728 GCF_055795085.1 Phormidium sp. CCY1219
CGGTACAGTTTTTTCCACCGATTGGGCGCTGGCGGCGAAATAACTATTCCGGTTAGCGGTACAGTTTTTTTCCATCCATAGGGCGCTGGTGGCGAAATAACTATTCCGGTTAGCGGTACAGTTTTTCCACCGATTGAGCGCTGGTGGCGAAATAACTATTCCGACTATCACTACAGTTTCTTTCCCGACGGGGCGCTGGTGGCGAAATAACTATTCCGACTATCGGTAGAGTTTTTTCCACCGATAGGGCGCTGGTGGCGAAATAACTATTGCGGTTATCGCTAGAGTTTCTTTCCCGATGGGGCGCTGGTGGCGAAATATACTAGGTCTGTTTCTTGATGCGATCTGCAGCCGTTTCTGTGCCAACCGCGTCGCCACCTCATCGGTGAAAAATTCTTTACCTGACTAACATTGAGAACTGCTATATCTCAAAACACTACAGCCGTTGATAATCCTTCACAATCCAGTGGCGGCGAATTAAAACCCACTCCCGGCACTTTTCCATCCCCCGTCAGCGCCTCGAATCGCTTGACGCCCTCACCATCGGGAAATACTAGGGCAAAAATTCACCGCCCCGGCAAGATTTTGCCTCAAATTTCTCCCAATCCCAGCATTCCGCTTCATTTCTGCGATTTTCTCCCAGTTGACTCCCGTTCGGGGGGGGTGATGTCTCGAAAGTGGAAATGGGAATAAAAAATCTCTCTAATCTATTGACATTAATTTACTTTTGTGCTATAGAAAAACTTTTTTTGCCAATCCCCCGATCGCCCCGGAATTTGGGCCGCGTTCCCCGAAGATTGACCACTGTGTGCGCGGGCGGCGATCGCGACCCTGAACGGCCAATTTCGGCGTCTCAGTCCCTTCTCGCAAGCTTCTGGGTGGGGGATGCAATCCCCCCTGGGTACGACGTCGGTTTTCTTGCGATCGGTTATATTAAGAAAAGTAACGGAATTGACAGCAAAGACCCCCCACCCATTGTTAGGGTAAAAACGAGCCAAAATCGGAGGAAATTTGTTAATGACATCAATACAGCTTTTCAATCCCCCGGGAGAATCTTTAATTGCCGATTTTTTTCAACAATCTGCCGGAAAATGGCGATCGGAACGTCGCTACTACACCCTTCCCGACGTCACCACCGAGGAAGTGGTTAGAATCATTACCGTGCGCTTTCTGGAAGCCGGAAGCCCGGAACTCGAAGCGTTGGCTCAACTGCATCAGCTACCCGACTCCAAAGCATTAACCTGTGGCACCCATGTCTCTTGGGAACGCAGTACCTCGGTTTCTGGACGTCCGCATCCGGCAGGATCCACCGTCTTTGGCGCGCTGGATAATATTCTGTATCGCGATCGCGGTTACTATACCCCCAACCCGGTGACGGCGCAGTTTTATTTCCCCAATCCGCAAACCTTGTGCCTGAAAACCGCGTACAATAAGGCAGAGTTTGAAGAGGAAATCAAACATATCGGCGATCGCTATCGCACCCGACAAACTATCATCTCTCGGGCGGGAGAACAGAAAACCATCGGCCAATATTTAGAAAAGCGTCTCGAATGATACAATTGTCTGCAAGCGAAATTTAAACAGAGCAAGGGGAATATTGCCTCTCTCCATAACCTTTGTAGAGTTCAGATGAGCATTTCCCCTCCACCTCTGATGGCAATTCACCCCCCTTATTTTCAGTGAAGCGAAGGTCTTTTCTCATCGGTACGGGCAGTTTGGCGATCGCCACGCTTCTCGCTAGCTGTGGGAATCCCAATCGAGATTCCCTCGAAGTTCGGTTATTGAAAAATTCCGTACCCGCTCGCGTTTTGAGCGCCTTTCGCAAGCAACTACAGCAACCGGCCAATCTCGACTTTACTCCCACGGCGCAGTTGCAAGCCCTATTTCTCATGCTGCAAGAATGGCAGCAACAATCCCCACCGCAAGATGAGGACAACGGATTCAATCTGCCCACTTTCGGGAGGCGCAACGGTGGGAATAACCTTCCCGATTTGGTCACGTTAGGGGATTACTGGTTAAGCGAAGCAATTCAACAGGAATTGATTCAACCCATGAATCCCGCCAGGTTTCAGTTGTGGGATCGCTTACCGCAACAGTGGCGCACCCTGGTGACGCGCAATGCCCAGGGTCAACCGGATCCCAAGGGTCAAGTCTGGGGCGCACCCTATCGCTGGGGCACGACGGCGATCGCCTATCGGGTGGATAAATTCAAACCCTTCGGATGGACTCCCCAGGATTGGAGCGATTTGTGGCGTCCGGAAATTCGCGATCGCATTTCTTTGCTCGATAGCCCCAGAGAAACCATTGGTCTGACTCTGAAAAAACTGGGTCACTCCTACCAAACCGCCAACCTAGACGATGTGCCCGACTTGGAAGCAGAACTCCTCGCCCTCCAGCAGCAGGTTCGTCTCTACAGTTCCGATACCTACCTGCAACCCCTGATTCTGGGCGATACTTGGTTGGCAGTAGGGTGGTCTAGCGACCTGCTTCCCCTGGTACAGCGCAATCCCCAAATTCAGGCGCTCGTCCCTCAGTCGGGCACCGCCCTGTGGGCTGATTTGTGGGTACAGCCTGCGGCAAAATCCCCGATCGCTGCGGACAATCCACCATCTCTGTCTGCTTTGGCGCAACAGTGGATTGACTTTTGCTGGAAACCAGAAGTGGCAGTGGATATGTCTCTGCTGAGTCAGGCAACCTCTGCGATCGCCCTCGCACTCAACCGCGAGGAGTTACCCCCCGGGTTACAGGCAGATCCTCTCCTGTTGCCCAACCCTTCGGCGATCGCGCGCAGTGAATTTCTCTATCCCTTATCCCCAGATGTGGCAGATCGCTATCGTCAGTTGTGGCGCAAAATTCGCCTCAGTTAAGGCGTCGAAAACAATTGCGATCCGTTCTCTAACCCCGGGGAATCCAGCCACAAATCGCACACGATCGGCTCGACTTCAAACTGACAACTGTAGGTGCCGAGCAGGGTTTGCTGACGATTAAACACGCGAATATTATAGCGGTAATCGCTCGCTACTTGCCCAAAATGATTGAGCGCCTGATACCGTTCTAAATAATCGAGCAAACTCCACATTTGCCGATTCACAATTAAATCCACAAACCCCACATTCTCTTCATTGCGCGGATACGCCACCCAGTTTTCCACTAATTTGCCGCCGACGAGTTCTCTGGCCCACCACAAACTGGGCACGGTGAGTCCGGTTTGGGAAATGGTGCCTGAAGTAACGATATCCAGGGCGGCAGGATTTGCCGTGGGGGGCACGGGAATTAATTCTAACGGCGGCACCGGGGGCGGCACCGATTCGAGGGTCTCGATGGGCTGCATTTGTCCCTGGGGAGGGGTTTCGCTGTCCTCTGACTCTCGGTTTGGCGGGGCTGTCTCGTTGGGGGCGGGCAATGCCGGTACGGCGGCGATCGCTTCTAACGTGAAACTCACGATGACTATCGGTAGGAGTTTTTTCACCCCTACCCAATTTGCTCTATTGGCGTTCATCTGCTCTCCCTCGGTTTGGGAAAAATCGGGTTAACCCCACAACCGCCGCCCCGCTTTCCCTTTCAGGCGATCGTGGGTGTCTTGCAGCAGTTGGGGAATATCAAGCTGTTCGGGACATCGGGGCAAACAATCCCCACATTCGGTGCAGCGGTTGCCTTTGCGCCCGGGAAACCAATGTCCCGCATTTTCAAACATCCCGTAGCGGTATTGGCTATAGTCCGTCATCTGGTATGCTACTGCCAAATTCCGCAAGCGCAAAACTTCCGGAATGTGAATCTCTTCGGGACAAGGTAAGCAGGCATAACACTGACTGCATTTGTCGCTTCCCAGGGCGGTTTGCGCTTGTCGTTCTAACCGGGCGATCGCTGCTCGTTCTGCTTCGGTTAGGGGCAGGTGACACCAATCTAGCGCTCTCAATGGCAGATGGCGATCGAGGCTGTGGAGTTCCTCGGGGGTCGCCGCCCCAAAACTTAGGGTGGTAATTGCCCGGTTGCTCAATAAAAACCGATAGTTTAATCCTAACGGGGAGAAGGGATGACAGAGTTTTTTTAAGGGATCCGGTGGGTTGTGCAGGCGTCCCCCTTTGTCTGCTGGGGAAATGATAAACACTCCCATGTCTTTCTGAGCGGCTAACTCTACGGCGGGGGCGTTGCGTTGGAAAAAATAGTAATAATGCAGATTGACAAATTCAAATAAATCTGTTTCGATAGTGGCTTGAATTAGGTCGAGAGACCCATGGGTGGAAAATCCCAAATGTCGCACCCGGCGATCGGCGATTGCTTGGCGAATTGCCTCCATTCCCGGGGAATTCAATACCCACTCTAAATGGGATGGCTTATTGATTCCGTGAATCGCTAAAGCGTCTATATAATCGACACCTAAGCGTTCTAGGGATTGGTCAATGCAGCGCTCGATTACAGCAGCATCCCCCACGGGGGGCAGTTTGGTGGTGATATGCAGGCGATCGCGCGCCAATTTCGACCCCTTTCCTCCCCGGACTATCTCTTCTATGGCGGCACCGAGATAGATTTCGCTGTTTCCATAGCCTCGGGCGGTTTCAAAGTGATTGATGCCCATTTCCACTGCTTTGACAGTGGTGGCGATCGCGGTTTCTCTAGACTCCAAATATCTCATGGTTCCCAGAGAAAAAACCGACAGGTGTAAGTTGGTTTTCCCAAATCGACGGTAGCGCATCAGATGGTTTGGTCTTCAGCTTTTTAATCCGGGAGGACAAACGAATCTGCGATCGAGGAGCAACTGTGCATCTCCCTTAATTTTTACCCTTCTCTCGTTCACCCCTCGCCTGCTTACGATTCTTTCGTTTCCCCACTGCCACTGCTGAAGCCTTTACCCTGAATGAAGTCTTCCGGTCTGATATTGGACACAAAATCTCGGAAGGCTTGCCGTTCGGCTTCGTCTGCTTCGCGATCGACCGGGATCGAGGCATCGGCAACCACTTCTTCCATTACCCAAATCGGGCTATTGGTTCGCAATGCTAGGGCGATCGCATCGGAAGGTCTCGCGTCAATCTCTTTTACCGCGTCTCCTTGCCGCACTTTCAAAACTGCATAAAATGTGTTGTCCTGTAGGGAATGAATGATGGCCCGCTCTAGGTTTAATTCCCATTCGTCCATCAAATTCACCATCAAATCGTGGGTTAGGGGTCTCGGCGGTTTCTGGCTTTCTAAGGCGCTGATAATTGACCTAGCTTGGTCTTGCCCGATGTAAATCGGCAGGGCACGGCGATCGGCAGCGTCTCTGAGCAGCACAATCGGACTCCGGGTGGCTGCATCTAATGCAATTCCAGCGACTTTCATCTCAATCATCGACTCGGCCTCTTTAAAACACTCTGGTGAAAGTAATCATGACTCGGGCCAGGGATACGCTTTCTTTTATTCTTGATTTTCGGGTCTGGAAACCCCCGGCACGCCGGACTGGCATCGCATCCCCAGGCGCGAAGCTTTGCTTCCTCGGTATTTCTACCTCAGCCTGGTCAACTCCGGGATTCACACCACGCCTGCCCCCTCTGGGTCAAGCCTGGATTGTTGACTCTCCCGGTCACGGGCAGAATTTGCCCTTACTAACAACGTTACGTCAAAACCTTGCCATTCAACAAGGATCGATTTGCGCTAAGCACCTCGGCGCTCTCGGCAATTCCGTTGTTATCGTTCCCCCAACTTCCAGTTGCATATACTCCACTTTAGCCCCGAATCTGTTAAAAAAGGTGACGCAGACAAAGGAAAAATCTTGGCCTGCGATCGTCTGACCCTGAAAATTAAAGGAAAAACCTATGTTTACTGGATTAGTTCAAGGTTTGGGCACGATTGCCCCGATGGGTACTGAAAAATTGCAAATTTCTTGCGTTTCTGGCGCAGAGATTATTTTGCCCTCTTTAGCTATAGGCGATAGTGTGGCGGTGGATGGGGCTTGTTTGACGGCAACTGAAATTTTGCCCAATGGTTTGGTCGCGATCGCTTCCCCGGAAACCCTCCGCCGTACTACCCTCGCTCACCAAACCGATGCCTATGTCAATCTCGAAACCTCTTTGCGCGTCGGCTCTAAATTGGGCGGTCACTTCGTCACCGGTCACGTGGATGGCATCGGTGCAGTTCAAGCAACCGTGCAAACCGCTAGTTCTTGGGAAATGTCTTTCTCTGCCCCTCCCGCTTTGCTCTCCCTCTGGCAACACCAAATCGCTCCCTATCTCGTCCCCAAAGGCAGTATTGCAGTCAACGGGATTAGCTTAACTGTGGCTGAGTGCGACCCCGCCGGCGCTTGGTTCACTGCCGCTGTCATTCCCCACACCTACCACCAAACCAATCTCCGCTTCCTCCAAGTGGGCGACTGGGTTAATCTGGAAGCAGATATCTTGGGCAAATATGTGGCTAAGTTCGTCCGCTCTGGCCTCCCTTCTCCCTCCTCATCGGAATTCCCCGATGAGTCCGCTCCCTCGATTGATAGTTTAGACCGCATTACCCCCGCTTTTTTGGCGGACAATGGTTATTTGTAAAGTTTTTTCCGGGGCGTTCTGTCTCTGCCTCCGGATCCCCCCTCGCCGGCGCTTTTTTTTCTCTAGGGGTTGACCGAGGCTTGATTTTCTGCTACTATTTTTTACATAATGGGAATATTCGCGAAATTTTTATTTTCGGCACTATTCCCATTATGAATAAGTATAGCAGAAATTTTTCCTTTTCGCCAGGGTTTTCTTTTTTTTGGGGCCGGCGCTTTT
>NZ_JAYFEQ010000922.1:0-415 GCF_055795085.1 Phormidium sp. CCY1219
AGGGATAGTTTGGGCATGACAATCAAAGCATTGCTTTAATGTTTTGCTCCGATTATGAATAATTATATCCGAGCGCCATTGTTTTGTCAACTTTTTTTCTCCTTCTTCGCCGGCGTGAATTGCAAATGTTGCTACCTGGGAGGTCTGTTTGGTGGGTGACGCCTCAGAAGATTGGAGTGGGCTGACATGCCAGAGATTGGCCAGCGGCGTCACCCTACGGTTCCTGTGGAGATCTGAGGCATAGGCTCCCTATGACAATCAAAGCATTGCTTTAATGTTTTGCTCCCATTATGAATAATTATATCCGATTGCCACTGTTTTGTCAACTTTTTTTTCTCCTTCTTCGCCAGCGCGAATCATTTGCATGCAAGTTGCGATCGCCCTACGGTTCCTGTGGAGATCTGAGGCATAGGCT
>NZ_JAYFEQ010000923.1:0-2132 GCF_055795085.1 Phormidium sp. CCY1219
TTGCCTCGGTTGATTTTTTACTTGACATGGGGTAGAATGAAGCTATAGGTGCAGGCAGGACGTATATGCAATGCATAACTTGCTTAACGGCGCTGCCTGACGCCTCGATTTCACCTCCCATTTTATCACCACTTCCCCACCCTTTGTCAAGCCCCGGAAATTTTTTTGCCTCCTTCTAACCGTGGTTGTGGGGGCGCAAACGGGAAAAGGAATGCGATCGCAATTTGACAGGCCATCGAAACCAAAATGGAAATGAGTTTTGGTAAGCTAGAAACAGCCTGCACGACCAGAAGAGTCGGAACACGATCGAGAGAGGGAACACTGTGTCACACACGATTTTGACCAATACCTGCGAAGGAGTTGCCGATTGCGTTGATGCTTGTCCGGTGGCTTGCATTCATCCCGGACCGGGTAAAAATACCAAAGGCACCGATTGGTATTGGATTGACTTTGACACCTGTATCGACTGCGGCATTTGCCTGCAGGTGTGCCCGGTAGAAGGGGCGATCGTCCCCGAAGAACGGCCCGAGTTGCAGCAGACGCCGCAATAAAGCATTGCCGGTCTTAAAATAGCAGGCGATCGCGTCTGAAAAACCCAGTGGCGGAAAAATCGGGTAGTTCCCCAAACAGATGGGAAAAGTGAATCAGCGGCCCAGTGGCGCACAACTCGACCCACCCATCGACCCGGTTTTTCCGTAAAATAGGGCTATCGGCACAGACGCGATGCCTGTTATTTTATGGTGCAAAAAGCCCGGGAAGCAAAAGGAGGACAATGCTCAGGCAAATTTGGCAACACACGATCCGACTATTTCACCGGGTGTTCGGATTCGCGAAACAGCCACCGCCCCAGGTGGAACCGGAACCCAGAACCAACCTTGCACCCCTAAGCGACAGCGAGTTTGAGCATTATTTCCTCCAGTTGCTCGATGGGGTAAATAAAGGATGGGAACAAGTGAAAGTGGGGCGGTTTTTTGCCGCACTCAGCGATCGCGCCACCGAGGAGCAATGGATCGCCTGGTTGTGGCGCTTTCGCCGCAACCTCCTCGCTTCCGAAGTACCCAACGCGGAACTCGGGCGCAGATTGGTGCGATTGGGGGAACTGAACTACGGGCAAATTAGCGAAATTGCCCTGGATATCGGCACAGAACTACTGGCGCGCTTACCCGAGAGCGATCGCATCGGCGTCGCAGAACCCACAACCGCCGCCCCTCCCCCGTCTCCGGAAACCACACCGCCTGCAGGGGAAGAACCCGCCGTCACGCCATCTCCAGATTTAGAAGACTTTGCCCCCAACCTGGATGCTGAATCCACACCGTTACCGCTTGCGGAGTCTGTTTCCGAGTTTACGCCGGTAGCGCCGCACTCAGAATCGGATAACGCGCCACCTATCGCCGCGCCGATCGCGCCAGGAGAAACCGCAGCAGAGGGGGAGGATGCCGACAGTTGGTACGATCGCGCCGTGGAACGAATGGAAGCGGGGGATTACAATGAAGCGATTAGCGCCCTGGATCGGGCGATCGCACTCAATCCCAATCATCACCGCGCTTGGATAAATCGGGGCAATGCGTCAATCGAATTAGGTAAGTTAGAAGCAGCCGTCAGTGCCTACGATCGCGCCTTAGCCATCGAACCGCAAGCGCATTTGGCTTGGCTGCACAGAGGAGATGCCCTATACGATTTAGAACGGATTGAAGAGGCATTGGCTTCTTGGGACCAAGCGTTAGACATCAATTCCAACGATGCCGAAACTTGGTACAACAAAGGATTAGCTTTCGGCGTCAAATTAGGACAGTGGGAAGAAGCATTAGCCTGTTGGGAAAAATCGTTAGAAATCAACCCCAAAGATGCCCAAAGCTGGTTTCATCACGGCGTTGCATTAGCGGCGTTAGAACGCTTAGAAGAAGCATTAGTCAGTTGGAACAACGCCACAGAGATTAAACCCGACTTTCGAGATGCTTGGATCAATCAGGGAGTGGTGTTACAAAAGATGGGAAGATATGCCGAAGCCATCGAAGCAAACAATCGCGCGATCGGATTGTTTTCTGGCTAGAATCTATCCGTCAGGGACTCCGTAGAAACCAACCCCATGTCTAAAGCCAGGGGCTTGTACTTCTAACCACCTGACCAGCCTA
>NZ_JAYFEQ010000924.1:0-2499 GCF_055795085.1 Phormidium sp. CCY1219
TCCCCGGATGAGGTGAAAGTCTCAAGTCCGGTTTTGAAGACGAGTAGTTCTGGTGACGGAATTGCTTAGTTTAACAGTGTCAGGGGATGGGCAAGAAATTATGTCTATAAAAATTTCGCTAGGCTTATTTCAATTCGACTTTGAAGACCACCATGCCATTTTGGGGGTGCCTTTGGATGCCGAATTCAGTCAAATCCGCAAACGCTACATGCAAATTGCGCGAAAACTGCATCCAGACAGCGCTAACGTAGAAACCCCCGCCGATAAAAAATTGGCCACTCAAATTTTGTCAAAACTGGCCAATCCCGCCTACAGCAAGCTCACCAACGAACGCGCCCGCGCCGAACATGCGGTGCTGCTGGGCATGATGGCGAAGCGCGTGGTTCAACAAAAGGATAAAGTCAACCTCACCACTGAGGCGGCGCAGCAGTTATTAAAGTCCCAGGATTTGGAAAAGGACTACAAAAATGCAGTTTCGCAATTGAGCCAAACCCAGTTTGAATCCCTGCAAGACACCGTAAAGGTTATCGGTGAAATCAGCGAACTGAATTTGGTCTACCTACAGCGCAAACAAAGTAAAGGGGAAAAGGTGGGCAAGCCGGCAGCGAAGAAATCCGCTAAAGCAGCAACCCAGTCAAAACCGGCGCAAAAAACTCCCCCACCCGAAGGGGAATCGGCGCAAGCAAAGGCAGCTACTGCTACCGCAGGTCCGTCTAAGATTGACGCCTATTGCCGCAGAGCACAAGATTTTATGGAGGGTGGAGATTTTGCCAAAGCTGTGGTGGAATTAAAAGAAGGTCTCAAAATCGAACCGAAAAATAGTCGCGCTCACGGCTTGTTAGGGAAAGTGTATGTGAAGCAAAATCAACTCACCCTGGCTTCTATTCATATCAACCAAGCGTTGAAATTGAATCCCCAGGAAGAGTCTGCTTTAGAGGCGAAAAAAGGACTGCAAAAAGCAGCACAAAACTCAGGGAAGAAAAAAGAGAATCAATCTGCGATCGCGGCTTTCTTCGGTAGTTTGTTTGGCAATAAGGATAAAGGCAAGAAGAAGAAAAAATAATGATTCATCAACCACCATCAGGGGCACGAGATTTACTTCCCCTCGATGTAGCGCAAAAACGTTGGATCGAAGAGCGCCTGCGCCCGGTTTTCGAGCAATGGGGGTATCATCGCATTATTCCCTCTACGGTGGAGCGTTTGGATACCCTAATGGCGGGGGGGGCGATCGATGCCTCTACGGCTATCCAGCTTCAAGAAACTGAGGAGGATATGCCCCTGGCCCTGCGTCCGGAAGTGACTGCCTCGATCGCCCGTAGCGCAGTAACGCGCATGGCCGGCAGCAGTTATCCGCAACGTCTGTATTACAACGCCAATGTCTTCCGCCGCCATCGGGAAGGCTATCACGGTTCCCAGCAGGAATTTTATCAAGCTGGGGTAGAACTCCTGGGCGCGGGCGGATTGCTCGCCGATGCAGAAATTGTCCTGCTGCTGCGTCAGTGCTTGCAAAGTTTGGGATTGCAGAAATCCCGGGTGATTTTAGGCGAGGCGGGATTGACCCGATCGCTGTTGCGAAGCTTTCCCCCCGCGTTGCAAGACAAGGTGCGCCACGCGATCGCTCATCTCAATCGCCTCACGATCGAAGCGCTTCCCCTGAGTCCCGCACAGCGCGATCGGGCTTTGTTTCTCTTCGATCTGCGCGGTCGTCCCGCTGATGTGTTGCAACGGGTTGCGACCCTCGACCTGGATGAGTCGGAAAGAGCAACTCTGGAAAATCTCAAGTCCCTGGTGGATTTACTCGCCGACTACTTTCCCTCGCCTTCCCAGGAAACTTCCCCCTCCACCGCTGAGGTGCAACCGCTGATTCTGGATTTGAGCCTGATTCAACCCTGGGATTACTATACCGGCATTGTGTTTGAGGTGGTCTGCGAAACGGACTCGGGTCAGCTCGTTTTGGGCCAAGGGGGCCGTTACGATCGCTTGCTCAGTCTTTATCATCCCCAGGAAGAAGATATTCCCGGCATTGGTTTCGCCCTCAATATCGAGGATTTGCACCAAGTCCTCTTGCCTACAGGTCAACTGCCTCGCGCTACCCCGCCCACTGATACTCTGGTAGTGCCTCGGACGCCCCAAGCGTTCTCGGCGGCTTTTTCCTACGCCCAAACACTCCGCGAAAGCCACGATTCTGGCCGGGTTGAGGTGGATTTACAACCGCGCCCCACTACTGAGGCGGTGCGCGACTATGCCCGTTCTCGGGCGATCGCTCGCATTGCCTGGGTGGATGGGCATGGTCTCACCGAAACCGAATCGGTGCTTTAACCCTCCCCACAATCTGCCACCGGATATATGGTGGCGCTCCACAAACCCCCCCGCCAGCGGGCTAATTCCTAATTTTGGCCCGCCGAATCGGGGAGGGAGTTGTTTTTTTACTTGACATGGGGTAGAATGAAGCTATAGGTGCAGGCAGGACGTATATGCAATGCATAGCTTGCTTAACTG
>NZ_JAYFEQ010000925.1:0-204 GCF_055795085.1 Phormidium sp. CCY1219
CTTACCCGGGCACTATGCCCGGTGAGGGTGGCCCGTTCCGACCCAGTGGCCAAGTCCCACAGTTTCAGGGTGTTATCCCATGATGCAGAAACCGCCCCAGTGCCGTCCGGGGTGATGGCCACTGCATTTACCGGGGCACTATGCCCGGTGAGGGTGGCCCGTTCCGACCCAGTGGCCAAGTCCCACAGTTTCAGGGTGTTATCG
>NZ_JAYFEQ010000926.1:0-2006 GCF_055795085.1 Phormidium sp. CCY1219
AAACCCAGATCTCAAAGGTCTGGGCGCAGAAGCCCGCGCCGTACCGCCTAAGCGGTCGGCGTCGGGAGTACGTCACACTGAATGGATAGAGGTATGAAAATGTTAATCGATCGCTCATGCAAAGTCCGAACACTGCACCGAAGCCCCCGATCGCCACGAGAAAGCCAGAACATGCGAACGATCGCTTTGCCATCACCCTTGCACCCTTGTCATTAGAGGAAGTCTATGCCTTAGCAGACGATGCGGGCAACGGTGCGGTGGTGGTGATGAGCGGGACCGTGCGCGATCGCACCGATGGCAAACCGGTGGTGGCGCTGGAATATCAAGCCTACGAACCAATGGCACTCGCCGTATTCCGCCAAATTGCTGCTCAAATCCGCCAATCTTGGCCGCAGGTGAATCGAATCGTCATCTACCACCGCATTGGGCGCTTGCAGATAGGCGAAATTAGCGTATTGGTAGCAGTGGGATGTCCGCACCGCAAAGAAGCATTTGAGGGTTGTCGCTATGCGATCGACACCCTCAAACACAACGCGCCAATTTGGAAAAAAGAACATTGGGCCGATGGGTCGAGTTCTTGGGTGAGTATTGGTGCTTGCGAAACCGAACCCAACCCCAGCCATTGAAAACCATTGAAAATCAACCCTAGTGAATGATTTGCCCTTAATTCCGGAGACAAGCTGCGGAAAACTGCTATAATCAATCGTCCAACCGCCTCACCCAGACCCATGCGCTGTGCCAATGGCAAAACTGCCATCCCTGTAAGGAACCCCATCGGGAACTTTTCACAGAATCAGAGTGTCCCTTGAATTGGAATGTTATAAAGCGAATTCCGCCCCATGAGTTACTCTCCTTCTGTGTCTTCTTGGCCCACGGGTGAGGCGAATACTCCTCAAGCCCCAGTGCAACCTGAAAAACTCTCTAACTACGAATTAGTCGTGCGCTGTCAGCAGGGGAGCCGCCCGGATCGCGCTGCATTTGCCGAACTGCTGCGCCGCTATCAGTCCCACGTGGAAAAAATTCTGTATCACTTGGCTCCAGACTGGCAAGATCGCGCAGATTTGGCGCAGGAAGTCTGGATTCGGGTTTATCGTAATATCCAGAGACTTAAAGATCCCGTGAAATTCCGGGGCTGGTTAAGTCGAATTGCTACGAATTTGTTTTACGATGAGCTGCGTAAGCGCAAGCGCGTCCGCGATCCATTGTCCTTAGATGCCCCGCGAATGCTCGACGATGGGGAAATGGATTGGGAAATTGCAGCAGATGAGCCCGGGCCGGATGAAGATTTAACTACCCGGGAATTTTACGACCAACTGCGCGAAGCGATCGCCGACTTGCCAGAAGTCTTCCGGACCACGATCGTGCTGCGCGAAATTGAAGGACTCCCTTATGAGGAAATAGCCGAAATCACGGGGGTTTCTCTCGGAACCGTGAAATCGAGAATTGCCAGAGCGCGTCAGCGTCTGCAAGTGCAGTTACAAAGTTATTTGGATAGTTAAGCCTCAGGTTCGGTTTCCCCGAAATCAGCGTTAAATCCGAACCGCCAAACGTTTAACTCCAGAAAGATAAAATAAGATGATTAGTAGACAAGAAAAGCAGTTGTTTTCCGGGGTGCTTTCCCCAGTGTCATTGGTGGTGGTGTTGAAATGACCCGTAACTATGAATCCCATGACGCTCCGCAAAAACCAAACCTTAGGCGATCGGGAGCGCAAAATGGGAATAAACCAAATCTGTCCCTGGTACCGATAAATTCAGTTCCGAACGACTTGACCAGAGGCGATCGTCGCGCCGCCGAACGATTTGAATCCCTCAGTGCCTATTTAGATGGCGAACTGAATTCGCGCGACGCCGAGCAAGTGGAACGGTGGCTGGAAACCGAGCCACAGATGCAGCAATCTTATCAGCAACTTGTCAAACTGCGCGCTGGCGTGAATGACATGCCGGTGCCGATTTCTGACGAACCTGTGGAAGAATTTGTGGCGCAGGTGTTTAGCCGCATTGATGCG
>NZ_JAYFEQ010000927.1:0-311 GCF_055795085.1 Phormidium sp. CCY1219
GCTTTCCGCGAAATCGACACCGTTTTGACCGAGAAACCATCTGGCAGAAGACGATGACGAACAAACCGAACCCAGCCGATTTTGGGTAACTTGACACGATTTCCATTAACCCAGTTAAGACTCGCTTGAGGATAAGTGAAGGTGCGATAACGGTTCTTTCCCTTGAAACGGGGTTTACCGCTACGCTTGCCGTTCTTGTCTCCTTTGATGAAACGATCGAAGGCTTGCTTTACTCGCTTCACCATGTCTTGCAGTACCTGGGATTGGATTTCTCCATACCAGGGACGTTCTTGTTTTAGCTGTACGAGCGA
>NZ_JAYFEQ010000928.1:0-217 GCF_055795085.1 Phormidium sp. CCY1219
CCACCCTACGGTTGAGGTCGCTACATCAGGGATAGTTTGGGCATGACAATCAAAGCATTGCTTTAATGTTTTGCTCCCATTATGAATAATTATATCCGAGCGCCATTGTTTTGTCAACTTTTTTTTCTCCTTCTTCGCCAGCGCGAATCATTTGCATGCAAGTTGCGAATCTCAGGTGGGTGACGCCCTGGATTGGAGTGGGCTGACATGCCAGAGA
>NZ_JAYFEQ010000929.1:0-653 GCF_055795085.1 Phormidium sp. CCY1219
AATTCCCCCTTTAACTTCAAGATAGCCCATCCTCAATCCCTTTGTCAACCCCTTGGGGGAACAATTTTCCGTTTTCTCATATAAAATTTACACAAATTGAACCGTGACGCACTACCAACCTGTAGGGTGGGCAACCCGGTTGCCCACCCTACCCGTGAGGCGTGGTGCTTGCCGATGATTATCAGGGGCGATCGCATCCTCGGTGAAGGGCTGGTTTTTGCTTATGCAATCCAAGCATTGCACATAAGCCCGAATTCCCCCTTTAACTTCAGGATAGCCGATACTCAATTCCTTTGTCAACCCCTTGGGGGAACAATTTTCCGTTTTCTCATAAGCAGTCATGCAAAATAAATTGCACATCGAGTTTTGAGGTTTGTAGGGTGGGCAGGCACGAGAACTTCCGGGGCGCGAGGCATTTCCCTTGAATGGCTCTGCCCACCCTACCCTCTGCAATTATTTTTGCCCGAGTACATATAAAATTTACATAAATCGAACCGTGACGCACAACAATAACGGCTAGGCAACGAGTTGGTGAAGGGCTGGTTTTTGGTTACGCAATCCAAGCATTGCACATAGGCCCGAATTCCCCCTTTAACTTCAAGATAGCCCATCCTCAATCCCTTTGTCAACCCCTTGGGGGAACAATTTTCCGT
>NZ_JAYFEQ010000930.1:0-3247 GCF_055795085.1 Phormidium sp. CCY1219
CCGCAATTATATTCGTTGGACATGATAAGGCTTTGTGCTTTATAATATCATAAGGAGGTGAAAAAAATGTTTGGATGTCAACAAATTTTAATTAATCCCAATAATGAACTAAGAGCGATTCTTGAGTTTATTTGTGGTGAGTCTAATAAGTTGCACAACTGCGGAACGTATTATGCAAGGCAACTTTATTTCAAAACGGGTAAAATCCCGAATAAGTTTGACTTGCATCGCCTTATGGCTTCTAATCGACATTTTCAAGTGATGTACTCCCAATCAGCCCAGCAGTGTCTAACCACCGTTGCTGAAGCGTTTAAGTCATTTTTGGGACTATTAAGGGAATCAGTCAAGGTACAGTAACGCAGAAACCGAAACTTCCTAGCTATAGAAAGCCAGGGTTGAACCTCGTCACCTATCCGAAACAAGCGGTGAAACTGAAAGAATTAGGTTTGCGGTTTCCTCTAGGAAGACTGGTTAAAACTTGGTTCGGAGTCGATAGCTTTTATGTGCATAAGCCGTCCAACTTAGATTTTAGCAAAATTCGAGAATATCGAATCTTACCAAGAAATGGTGCTTTCTACCTTGAGTTTATCTACAAAGTTGAATCAGTGCAGGCTGATGTCGATACCAACAATGTTTTAGGCATAGACCCAGGCTTGAATAACTGGCTCACCTGTGTGAGCAATGTTGGCACATCTTTCATAGTTGATGGGTTGCATCTCAAATCATTGAACCAGTGGTACAACAAACGAGTAGCAAGATTAAAAGAAAATCAACCTCAAGGGTTTTGGTCAAACCAATTGGCTAGAGTCACCGAAAAGCGTAACCGACAAATGCGAGATGCAGTTAATAAAGCTGCTAGAATCGTATTAAATCACTGCATTGAACACCGAATCGGAACTGTGGTATTCGGCTGGAATGAAGGACAACGACAAAAAATTAATCTCGGTAGTAAAACCAATCAAAGTTTTGTTCAAATCCCTACAGCTAGACTAAAAGACAGAATTGCTCAACTCTGTGAGCAATATGGTATCCAGTTCATTGAAACCGAAGAATCCTACACCAGCAAAGCAAGTTTTCTAGACTTTGATGAACTACCTACATTTGGTGAAAAACCCGAAGGGTGGAAAGAGTCTGGAAAACGAGTTAAGCGGGGATTGTACCAAACTTCAGATGGATTCAAAATCAATGCTGACTGTAATGGGGCAGCAAATATTTTGAGAAAAGTAGCGGCAAAATTGGGGTTTAACCTCAATGGAGTCAGTAGAGGTGTTTTGATTGCGCCTTTAAAAGTCCGACTTTGGACTCTTTAAGAATCCCTCGGATTTATCCGTAGGGAGTATCAAGTGCATGTGGAAAAAACTCCGGAATTGCTGGCGATCCAGTCTGAGTTAATCCAGCAGATGGAACAGTCTTTGGGGATTAGGGATCCAAAGGCGAAATCTCGCCCGTTTTCGCCCCACATGACGATCGCTTTTAAAGATTTGAAGCGCAATCACTTTAAAGCGGGATGGAAGGAATTCCAACCGCGCCCATTCGATCGCCAGTTCACCGCGAGTCATCTGACGTTGTTGCGTCATAATGGCCAGCGGTGGACTATCTACGCGGACTATCCGTTTAATTCTAGGGTCGCTGAATAATTGTTTCGGTAATCCGTCGTTTGGCGTTGGGGTCGATTGCTACTAAGCGCACGTAGTCTTTGGGGTGTTCCTGCAGACAGGCGGCGAGGGCGGCGATCGCTTCGGTTTGGCGATCGGCGCTTAATGAGGCGCAACTTTTCCAGGCGTTGGTCTGGAAGCGCCGCTTATCTACATATTCGATGCCAATTCGATGCCCGCCAATTGCTATTTGTTGCAGTTGTTCCATTATCTCGGGGGACAGATGGGGGGTCTGTGGGGCGCTTGCGCGGTTTCCGGCGTTTGGGGCGGTGGTTTCTGGGTTGGCAATTTGGTTGCGATCTATGGTTTTCATGGTTTCTGTTTCTCGGGAAGCATTTCTCACCGCTGTTTCGGATATGCGATCGCCTGCTGCTAAGGATCGATTGTACTCTTGGGATAACCGCATCCGCTCTACCCAGTTGTGTTCTTCGCTCATTAAATGCCCCATTTCAATTAAGTGAGGCAAGGTGAAATTGGGCTTTTTAAATTGCGGTGGGGATTCGCTGCTGTTTACCAATCTTGCCGAAACGCGATCGATGCCGATGCTGTGGATAAATTCTTCTACTTGTTCGTCGTAAAGTCGCGATCGCAATGCGCTGTAAAAGTCGAGCGAGCGATCGGGAAAGCTATCCACAAGCTGTTCTATCTCCCGCCGAGGTACGCCATCGGGTTCAAACATGCCGGCGACAATTCCAATTTTATCCTCTCGGTTGGGTTCCCAATAAAATTTCTCCATCCGACCATCCCGAATTAAGGGGGCATATAAGGTGGAAAAATCATTCCCGGTGACGATAATCGGGACGCGATGTAAGGGGGTGGAATCGTAACTTCCGGGCAGTTGCACGTTGGTGGGATTGTCGGCAATATTCATTAAGGTGGCATTCACCAATTGGGTGTTTACCGTGTATTGGGTGGTGCGATCGAATCGTCCTGCGCCTGCATCTAAATCGTTAATCATCAGCACGCACATTCTACCGCGCACTTTAATCAATTCCGCCGCTTCGCGATAGCGCAGGCGAATCAGTCGCGCCGGATCGCCTGCATCGGGACTTTCCAATTCTCCGCCAGAAATATGCAGCGCTTCGACTCCCATTTGCTGGAATACCAGTTCGCATTGAAAGGATTTCCCTTCCCCTTTGCGCCCGTGGATTCCCAATATTAAGGGCACCCGCACTCCGGGCAATTCCATAAAGTTTTTGGTGATATGGACGGCGAGTTTATTGAGAAATCTAGGAGCAATGTAATAACTCATGGGTTAGGATATGCCGGGGTCAGTTTTAGTAGTTTTTATTATTTTACGGGAAAATGGCACGGTTATTGCAATTTGAGGGAAATTTTCAGCACGAATCTGTCGAGAATTGAGGACTCGCTTTCAGCGTGCATTGCTTTTTTTCCTACACCCTCCCAGAGCAATTCTGGTTTTCCGATGATGCAACTTGCCGATGATTATCAGGGGCGATCGCATCCTCGGTGAAGCGCTGGTTTTTGCTTATGCAATCCAAGCATTGCACATAAGCCCGAATTCCCCCTTTAACTTCAAGATAGCCCATCCTCAATCCCTTTGTCAACCCCTTGGGGGAACAATTTTCCGT
>NZ_JAYFEQ010000931.1:0-19444 GCF_055795085.1 Phormidium sp. CCY1219
TTAGCGGTACAGTTTTTTTCCATCCCTGGAGTACAGGGTTGGACTGGGGATAAATAACTATTCCGGTTAGCGGTACAGTTTTTTTCCACCGATAGGGCGCTGTTGGCGAAAAAACTATTCCGGCGATCGCAAAAGTTTTTTCCACCGATCGCGTAGTGGTGGTGAAATAGAGCAGCTCTCTTTCTGGGAGGGGTAAGCAGCCAAATAGTCCCAACCGCGTCAGCACCTTATTGGTGAAAAATTCTCTACCTTTCCCCTATTAAAACTGCTATAAATTTGTCGTGCATTCATAAATTTGAGCTGAAGAAACCCGGTTTTTAACCGCTTGTAGAGACGCGATTAATCGCGTCTCTACCCATATCCTAACCCCACCGAATTCGCGATAAAAAGCTTGACGCAATAGCAAACTTATGGTAAGCAAATTCCAGCAATGGCAAATTAACAACTGTAATAAACGGGTTTCGATGATTATTATTCCGTGGCTTTTTCCAAGCGACACAGGACGGAATTAAACGTATCGCGATCCAACGGTTCCATCCATTCAACTAATTTTTCTTCTGTCATCTTTTCTCCGGGGGTGGCGCGCAGTTTGTGCCAGCGCGAAACAATGACCTCCACCATGATTTCCTCAAGCTGCGCCGTATCCCAACACTTTTGCTGACGCACAATTTCCACCGCTTGCTGCAAATGCTGTAGGGCTTTTTGATATTCCCCTTTCAGGGAAAAAAGCTGGGCGAGCAATGCTAAAATCTGTGGTTGTCCGTTTAAATTGCCGATGCGCTTTTCTAATACGAGCGACTGCTGACACAGAGAAATCGCGGCTTCTAAGTTTCCCGCTGCGATCTGTTCCTCTGCCATTTGATAGAGTTGTTCCGCTTCGATGCGATATTGCGTTTCGCTGGTGGAGTGGAACATCTCAGAGGCTAAAGCATGACTGACTTGCGATCGCTGTTCTTTATCCAACGAGTCAATCCATTGGGAAACTTTTTTGTCAGGGTTTGGGTTTTGATTTGGTTGCTGCATTGCAGATTCAATCCTGTTGCCAACTGCTCGGTTCACTCTAATTTATTTTTTTTAGAAAATCGGTATCGGTCAAACCAAACTGGCTCAAATGTCAAGAAATCTTGAAATATAGCATTTCGATTGTTTGTCAACTCAATCGCGCTCATCGGTGTCCCCCCTATGAAACCTGCAATCAATCCTCGGGCGAGGACTTCGGGTTTCGGGTGACTTATCCACTCAAAGATGAACCAGTTTTGGGGAAATTCAACCCGGGAAATAATCCGCGATCGCTCAATGCCATTTCCCCCACGTACAACCGCAACCAATGCCAATTCGGTTGCTGATTTTCGATTAACGCGCGATACATTTTCCCCACAGCTTTCGGCAGTGCTTCGCCACAGGTCAAGGTGTAATAAAATGCTGCCATTGCCTCAGTTGCCTCGGTTTCGGCACCATAGCTTTCCCAACTTAATACCGCTTTCGCTCCTTGATAAATTAAGGCTTCGGCAATGGAAGCAACTGCACCGTTAGCATGGGCGTCACTGCCGGGATAAGCGCAGAGAAAAAATAAAGGCGGAAAGCGCAAAGGAAAGCGTTTGGCAATCAAAGCCGCAATTTCCGCTCCCGGTTCGGCAATGGTGGTTTCTGGAAGAAAATATGAATGTTCGTCGGCGATGTTTCCCGGAATGACCAGATGGAAAATATCAAATCGGTCTTCGTCAAATTTCCCGACAAAATCTCCTAATTTTTCCCAGGAGCCGGTGGGTTCGATTTCTAACTGTAAGGGTCGATCGTGGGTGGATGATAAAATCCGTTCCTGTTCTCTTTGCTTGGCGATCGCCCCACCGGCGCTCAAATCGCTCGCCATGAAAAGAACCTGCAAGGGGCGATCGCTTGCCGATTCCCGTTTCGGCGTCGATTCCGTCAGTCCAAATTGGGGCATCCACCGCACGGGCACCACATCGGGAGCGGTTTTTTCCACTAAAAACTCCGTGCCATCATGCAGTAGTTCCCAGGGTAAATGGGATAACGATGCCCTAATCCCAGAATCGGTTTCCGTGACGGCCCTGGTGTGGACTTTTTCCCCAAATCCCACAAAACTCGGCTTTTCCGGTGTGGCAATTGCCAACACCCATCCGTCGGTTTCCCCGGCGATCGCCTCGGTTAACCAATTGTCGGATCCGTTAAGCCAATCATAAAGCCTGCGCCCGGTTTTCACCTCCGCCTCTATCGGCGGATACTCCTGTCGCCTCCCAATCGCGATCGTATCCCCAATCTCCGCCACACTCAGGCGGCGCGATCGGGCGCGCTGTCCGTTGTCTACAAAATAACGCAACTCTATTGCGTCGCGGGCGATCGCCTCTAGCTCTAAATGTAAGGTTCGCATAGGATATCCGGCAAAGGAGTTTACCTTCATTTTGTCATCTCTACTTTTCCCTGAGCGATCCCCTTAGTCTTTTTTAACACTTCCCAAACCCTCCCACCTCGCAGATTTCGCCCCTACCCCCACAAAATCAGCGAATTGGCGCTTGACATTTAAGATTTTTTGTAGTAAAAAATCTTCCGTATATTCCAGATTGCCAACTGTAGGCAATGCCCCTGCCGCCCTCAATCCCTGTGGGACTCAAACAACTGTTTCACTCCCGCCATCCTTTCTCGCACTGTCTCCGCTTCGGGAGAACCCAGGCGCTCTAGGATGGCGAGAGAGTCCTGCATATAATTCAAGCCCGTGGTAAAATCACCTTGCTTTGCCAGCAGTTGTCCGAGCATCCCCAACGACATTGCTTTCCCTTGCAAGTCGCCGATGCGTTCAAATAGTTCCAACGATTCGGTGTGAAGGGCGATCGCAACCTCGATTTCCCCTAGATTATTTTTAAGTATTCCTAAGTCATATAGCGCGTTTGCTTTGAAAGCGGCTAAATCTTTATGGCAATTTGCAATATTGATAGATTCTTCCAAAGATTCCCGAGATTTGTAATGCTCTCCCCGACTCCGATAAGCTTTTCCCAGTTGGTTGAGAATCGTTAGGTAAGCTTTTAATTGATTTTGGCTCGCCTGCTTACCTGTGGGACAATACTTCATCAGCAATCGCTCTAATAAATCAATTCTATCTTGCTTTTCTGGCACTTCTACAGGGTCTAAAAAAATCAGAGATTCTAGGGATTTATATCCTCCCAGATTTCGGGTATCTGGGGCGGTATTGAAATGAAAAAATCCAGATTTCCATGCCCAAAAATCCGGGGCAAATTTAGCCAGACGAGTGATGGCAAACTCGGGCAAGCAGAAGAGAATGGGATGTGGAATGCGGTGAGGAAAGGCATCCCGCATGAAGTTAAGGTCTTGTAAAATCGGCGGATACTCTCCAAACATGCCGATTGATTTTTCCAACCCTCTGAGGACTAATACGAATTTTTTGTTCTCCTGGATTTGGATAGAGGAGAGAGTTTTTTGCAGGCTATCGAGCAAAAAGCGAACCTCGCGATCGCCAAAATCGACAATTGCCCATTGAATCTCCTGGCAATTGGGATGTTCTTGCAGGGCGGCTATCAAAACATCCAGATCCTTGCAAAAATTGATTTCGATAAATCCAAGGGGAAAATTCTCGGCAAAATCCACAAAGGTCAGTAATTCAGCAAAGGACTGCTGATTTAGGGCGAAAAACCGCTCGCGATCGCGGCGGGTTGCAGCAGATGAGTTAATTTCCCTGTTGTGCTGTTTTGAGAGCTTGTTGGAATGCATCGTTTTGTTTCACCACTGGATTCGTTGAACTCTCCATACTATGCTACTGTAACAGCGCGTCCAATTCTGCCCAAAAATCGGGCAATAAAACAGGGAATAGTCTGCGATTGTATCCTTCCTTTATATCCGCAGTGCGTTACCTGTGGGCGTTCTGCATCAATCCATTATAGCCGTGGAAAAGAGAAGAAAGCGTGCCAACTATTTCGTACTGTAGAGAGGCGATTTATCGCGTTTCCACGGGATTCGGCTTTCCTTGGTAGGGGATAAGAGTCAAATGGCGCAGTTAAAATCCGCTGGTGCTTTCTTCTTCTTTAAAATGCCCCCGTTCTTCTCGAAAGCGGCGATACTTCGGCCAATTTTCTACAGAATTTTGGGTACTAGGGGACAGGGAAATTAAATCCTCGATATTGCGTTGCATGGTGGCGCAAATGGCATCGAGGGGCAAATCGTTGTTATCGTATCCGAAGGGATTTTCGATTTCTAGGCCAATTTCTTCGATGCCAAATAAGGTAAAACTAATTAACGCCACCACCGGTCCGGTCCAGAAACTTAAATCGTTGACCAGTTGAAAGGGAAGTGCTAAACTGTAAATTAATAAAAGCTGTTTTAAATGAATGGCATATGCCATCGGGATGGGAGTTTTTAAAATGCGTTCGCAAGCTCCCAATACATCCACCATTGTATCCAGGAGTTTGAACATGTCGCTGAGTTGATAAATGCTGAGGCGGCGTTTGTTATGCTGTCCTTGCAGGTAATCGCCGATCCAAAAGGCAATTTCCAGGGGGGGATGATTCATTTCTTTGAGTTTTTCAAACCGTTCGGAGGACATAAGCGCGGAGAGTTCCTCGTTTAGGTTTTCTTTTCTCAAGTGCAGTTTGGTGGCGACAGCAAAGGCAACAAGCAGGCGCAAGGTTTCTTTTTTTGCTTCGGCATCTGTAGGTTTTTTTTCGGCGACGGCGACCCAAATTTGTCGGGCAAAGTTGCGAACGGTATTGACTAAAGTTCCCCATGCTTTTCGCCCTTCCCAGAATCGTTCGTAAGCGGTATTGGTTCTAAAGACTAATAATAAACCCAAGACTAAGTTGGGGACTAATCCTTCTAATACGGGCCAAGCAACGGGCAATCCCAAGTGATATAAAACGGAAATAACAACGCCAAATAAGCCACAAAATAAAGCTCGGGGTAAGACGGCGGGAATGACTGAGGTTTTAACGCGCTCGGCGAGATACAACCAATTGGTGTTTTTCAGGTACATTAAAGTTAGCATATCAGCAGCCTTTAGAGGAAAGAAGAGAGAAACCAGGGGAGAGATTGGCGAGGGAAAGAAAACGCGCCGCCAATCGCGAATTCCCGCGCAAATCCATCGGATCTATTATTCGGGTGATGAGGGTGCGATCGCATCTTTCGCAAGACATGAATCGCAGGCTACTATTTTTCCTGGGACTCGCCAGAGTCAGTGACGGAGGGGACGCGCCAAACCTTAATGGTGCGATCGGGAGAGCCACTGAGCAGAGTATTGCCATCGGGAGAGATAGCGATCGCGCTGACATAACTGGAATGACCGTTAAACTGATGTTTGCGATCGCCGGTGGCCAGATTCCACAGCTCGATAGTGCCGCCACTGCTAGCCAGAACCTTGCCCTGCGGACCGATCGCCACCGATCGCACCCAACTCGAATCGCCAGCAAGCTGATATTTTCGTTCCCCGGTTCGCAGGTTCCAAACCTGAATCGTATTGTCACTCGACCCACTTGCCAGAGTATTGCCATCGGGACTAATCGCCACCGACAGCACCGGATGAGCGTGTGCCCGGAGGGTTAATAAACGCGCCCCGCTGGCCAAATCCCAAATTTTCACCGTTTTATCGCTCGCCCCACTGGCGATTCTGCGCCCATCCGGGGTAAAGGCGATCGCATTGACTGGGGAACCCGCCTGAATCGTGCGGAGGCGAGTCCCGCTTCGCAGATCCCAAATTTTAATGGTATTATCATCGGAAGCACTAGCTAATATGCGGCCATCGGGACTGAATGCCAGGGCATTAACCGGACCCCAATGCGCTCCCGGTCCGGCGATCGTGAGCATTCGCGAGCCATTCTCCAAATTCCACAGGCGGATAGTTTTATCTGCCGAACCGGTGGCTAAAGTGCCGCCATCGGGACTAATGGCCAGAGCTTTCACCCAATCTTTATGAGCGCTGAGATTGTACACCAGTTTTCCAGTTTGCACTTCCCAAACGCGAACGGCCCCATAACTGCCACTGGCGAACAGCAGGTCCTCATTTTCGCGCAGGGGTTGGGGAGCGATCGCGAGAGACTGGATCGGGCCAAAGGTCTTGATACTGCGCTTTAAAAACAAACTGCTGGGTAAATTGGCAATCAGATCCACCGGATTTGCCGGAAAGAAACCATAGCGCCAATAGCCATACACTTGCGAACTCAACAGGGCCACCAGCACGATCGCGATCGCCAAAGGCCAAGGTTTTTTGCCCCCAGTCTTCTGGTGAGTGCCGCGAGTGCCGCCAGTATTGTGGCGCAAATAATAGGGATGGCGATAAGAGGATCCCTTGCCGCCGTTGGTGCCCAATCCTCTGGAGGTGTTGTAGGAATTCCTGGTGTTGTAATTTCCCTTAGTGCCCCCCCTGCCATTGTGCGAGTGGTGTTCTTTCCCATCCAAACCATTGGGGGGCGTCAAGTCAATTTCCGCCAAACAATGGACGATCGCCATTGCACTTTGCGGTCGCTTTCCGGGAAACGGAGCCATCAAATAATCGATGATGTCACCAAACGTCTTAGAAATCTGCGGCGCACTGTTGCGCCAGACTAATTTGCCGGTGCGCGGATTTTCCGAAAACGCCGTGGGCGGTTTTCCCGTCAGTAAAAAAACAAACGTCCGACCTAACGCATAAAAATCCGATTGGGGCACCGCTTTGCCATTCGCTTGCTCAGGTGGGGTGTATCCTGGGGAGACAATCCCGGTAATGTTTTGCCCCTGACCCACTTTGGCAAAATAAGTATTGGTGACTTCCCGCGCCGCCCCAAAGTCAATTAAGACCACATGGCCGGTTTGCCGAACCATGATATTGAGCGGCTTGATATCCCGGTGGAAAAATTGCTGTTGGTGGACTTGCTCCAAAATCTCCGACATTTGCTTGAGCCATTCCACCGCTTGCTCTTGGCTCACCGGGCGATTTCCGCGTTTTTTCATCCACTCGCGTAAATTCAAGCCGCTAATTTTTTCCATCACCAGACAGTGGATCGGCTCGGTTTCCCCCGGTGGGGTCACGGTGAAATAGGCATCTGGCTCAATTCTGGGGATTCCGGGATGGCGGATGCGTTTGAGGACGTCGGCTTCTTGCTTAAATAGCTCCACTGCTTTTTCGTGG
Source organism: Phormidium sp. CCY1219 (assembly GCF_055795085.1). NCBI lineage: Bacteria > Bacillati > Cyanobacteriota > Cyanophyceae > Oscillatoriales > Oscillatoriaceae > Phormidium > Phormidium sp. CCY1219. The sequence goes on from NZ_JAYFEQ010000931.1 coordinate 7,124, forward strand.
TTTTGTAGCAAAACCTTCAGCACCTTTGTCGTTCCGTTATCGTCCACTTCAAAGGTTTTGCCAAAGCCCCCTCCTCCGAGTGGTCGAATAATGCGATACCGATTTTGCAACAGCAATTGACAGCCGCAGTGAACGCAAGCGTCTCGGTTCCCGTTGGCAGGGTCAGTGGGGTGGGGACATTTAGGATTCAGGCAATAACTCACAGAAGCTACATTACCTTTTATTCTGACTGCAATCTCAACAACACTATAACTTGCAACTATCAATTACTACTGTAGGGTCATGCCAAGCAATCGGCATTTCCCAATGAAATTTTCTCAAGATTGCCGGGCGCGATCGCCTCGCTTTGGCTTAATTTTCGGCTAGAGCGAATTACATTTGGCTTGCCCCTCATGGCTTTTGCTTGGCTCGATTCACTCTACCTCCCTGGCACCCCTCAATAAATATTAGCAATTTGCCCGGAAAAATTGTTAACTTTCTTCGCTTGATTATAATTCCCTTTTCATAAACCAACCAATTGGGAAGAAAAAAATCTCTGCTGCGTTAGGCTCAACCCAATGGAACGCAACCGGGTTTTTACTCTCCCACGCGCCAAATTTTGATGGTTTTATCGCTACTGCCACTCACCAGACGATTCCCACCCGCGCTGAAGCCCAAAGACTTCACGGGAGCGGAATGCGCCTCCACAATGTTGAGCAATTCCCCAGTGTCGATCCGCCACAGTTTAATCCGATTATCGGCACCACCACTGGCCAGCAGTTCGCCATCCGGGCTGATGGACACCGATAAAACCGTGGCAGAATCTTCCGGGAGTTCATACATTAGTTTACCCGTTTTTAAATTCCAAATCTTAATCGTTTTATCCAAACTCCCACTCGCCACGATTTCCCCATCCGGGCTAATCGCCACAGAACGCACGGCATTTTCATGCCCCACCAGGGTAATCGGTTCCGACTCCATCCGGGGGACTCCACTACTGCGGTCCAATTTCCAAATCTTAATCGTTTTGTCGCTACTCCCACTCACGAGGGTTTGCCCATCGCCGCTGATGGCAAGGGTGGTAATGGCTCCTTCATGTCCCTCTAAGGTGGTTAATGGGGTCTGTTTCCGGCTTCCAGGAGGCAACCTCGTGGCCCTTGCCAGGGACCATAGCTTAATCGTTTTGTCGCTACTCCCACTGAAGAGAATCTCCCCATCAGGACTGACAAGCAGGGTATCCACGGCGTTTAAATGTGCAAAAATATCCCCGCGCGGTTCTCCAGTGGCCAAATCGAACAGGTTGATTTGTTTCCAGGTGCCAGTGGCGAGCAATTTGCGGTTCGGGGAAATGGCAACGGAATACACCCATAATGAGGCGTTATCGAGCTGTTGGCTCGGCAGACAGGTTCGCTTTTGCGTGCAGTTGGGGTCTATCTGCCAGATCTGAACCGATGAGTAGTCGCTGGCAATCACGGTTTGTCCGTCTGGGGTGAGGGCTAAATCATGTACCGACCAATCCGAACCACTCAGCACGGTTTCTAATTCTAGGGTGACTTGATTTTGTCTGACAAATGTCTCTTCGGAGAATGACCCCTCCGGGGTCTGCGGCGCTGAGGCATAGGCAGGTAAAGCCTCCACCCTGGCAGATTCCTCCTCTGTCCCTGCTTTGGGTTGCTCTGAATTGTCGGCAGTCTCTATATTGCTGGAATTCTCGGCAGTCTGGAACCTGAAAAAATAAATGCCGAATCCTGTGGCGATGACTAGGGCGATCGCCGCCAAAACCATTATTTTCAGATTGATTCGTTTGCCAAATATCACCCTATCCCCCTCGAACTCTTCCTTGCGCGATCGATTCGCTCTTTTCATTATTTCTATTGTAGAAATATTTTCTCGATCGCGGTTGGATGCACAGAATACTCACGAAGGTTTGCCGCGCGAGTTCTTTGCAGGTTTTCTCACCCGCAAAAGCCAAGCTAGCGCGGCTCGATTGGCGTCAGGGGCGAAAATTGCTGCGTTTCTGAGTTATTCTCTCCCCGTGACGCGATCGCTCTCTAAATTCCTTTATTTCTTCCGACAATTCTGCAGGCAAAATTTCCGCCTGCCCCTTGCTTAACGCAAAATTATCTCCTCAGACGGTTTCTCGGGAAAAAAGTTCCTCTCTCAAAAGAATTTACCCGCGCTCGCAACAACACTGCGGGCGGGTTTTCAACTCGCTCGTTCTCAATTTGTCTGGCGCACGGTTCCGGAGAGCAGGGGTGCGATCGCCACCAGTCCCCTGGCGCAGAATTACCCCGTTCACCCCTCCCAAATTGCAGCTAAAATGGTCTACAGCATCGCCAACCTACCCTAGGAGGTTCCGTCTTGCCAGATTAGCAAACGTTAGAATCGGTCGGTTTACCACCCCGTCGCTGTTGGTATCGACTGAAAGCATCTTTGACCTCGGTTTCCGTCAATACCATCCACATGGCTATCCACCCAAAACTTTTGCCGGCTTTGTGCATCTTCCCTACCACATCTTCAATCAGATTTTTAATCTCCTCTGATTGGTGCCTTTCTTTTTTCCCGTCCATCATGGTCTATTTTACTTTAATTAACTCAGTTGAATTACTAATTTTTAACTCCTGATTCTCCAATTCACCACGATTTCCGGAAATTCTTTTACAAAGACTATCCTCCCACAGCTCTCTCCCCTTTTAACATCAAATAAATGCAACTTCCTTCATTTTGGTTTATTCGCTCAATTATTTTTCCATGCAAAACGGTCGTATTTGTGCTTATATTAGCCTAAAAACACAGATTGTTAAATTAATCGCAATGCTTCCCCGGTCAAATGATGTCAATCAATAAGCAATTTCTAAAAAAAAGAAAAAACATTCAAGTTAAATTGTTATCAGAATGCCAACAAATAGCTTTCTACCGTAAGCCAATTTAATGGCTAGCAGCTTAATGGAGTTTAAGAGGTATATTAATGATGGCAAATACTCAAAAAAATAGATGGCATATTCTTAACCAAGCTGAAGCAGAAAAAGCGTTTGTCAGCTCGGAAGAATTGACCCATTTAAAAAAAATGATACAGCACCAAGATAAACGCTTAGATGCAGTCAAAACAATATGCGATCGCGCTGGTTCTATTGTGTCTGATGCGGTGCATGAAACTCTTGGCAAAGCAGAGATGTTGACCCGAGAAGAAAATCAAGATTTACCCGAGGATAAATTAACCCATTGCTTGCAGGAAAGCGAAACTATATTGCGTTACATTACCTACGCATTATTGGCAGAAAATGCTTCTCGACTGGAAACGGGTTGTTTAGCGGATATTCGAGAAACCTATTTGGGTCTGGGAATTGCAATAGAGTCAGCAGTCAAAATAGTGGAGCGGATGAAAGCTGCGGCGATCGCTGTAGTGAAGCAGCAGATTTTTCCTAACCCAGAAAAAGGCAGTGGCGAACTAGAACTGCTAGAGGAAATAGAAGATTACTTCGAGTTAACTTTAACCGCTTTAACGCAAAAATCCCAACCCATAAAAAGCGGAGGGATTTTAAACATTGAAGAAATCCAACAGCGATATCCCAATCAATGGGTGCTGATTGGTTGCCCTAAATTAGATGAAGAGTTGAATGTAATTCAAGGAGAAGTTTTAGCTCGCGCAAGCGAGCGCGATGAACTGTACGCTAAACTGTCTCTAAGACAGGGTAAACCAGTGGCGATAGAATATACGGGTTCTGTGCCAGAAAATATAGGGATAATGTTATAATTAAAATGACCGATTTTCAAAAAGCCTATCGATTGTCCCGTCACGGAAAGAATTTGCTAAAGGTACAGGCAATGGCTGGGGGAATGCAAAAGGGTGACTTTGCGCGAGTGAAATTAATCATCGATACAGGTTCGAGCTTCACCATATTGCCCGTTCAGGTTGTAGAAACGCTAGGTTATGACACGCAAAATACTCGTTTTCGGGAAGAAATTATCACCGGGAAAGGCAAAATCAATGCGCCAGTGATTCAGCTAACTTGGTTCAACTGCGTGGGTCAGATTCTCTACGATTTTCCAATTGTGGCTTATAATATTCCCGCGCGACTGCGTGTTGATGGGCTGCTGGGCATGGATTTTCTCCAAAGTTGTCAGGCGGTTCTCTCCATTCATAATGCCGAAATCACCTGTAAGCGCATGAGGTAGCGGAACAATCCACCCATTCTCGGTGGTGATTCAATCCGCATTAGTCAGCAATGATGGTAAACGATTTAAACCGAAGGATAATTTGATGAGGTTTAGGGGGCGGTGTAGTAGAGGTTAAAACCGGAGTTTCTTCACAACAAGCGAATTAAGCAAGGGTGCCAACCTTTGCGATCGCATTTATTGAGGGGGAGGCGGTAGCTAGGGTGGAGTGTTTTAACTCGTTCCCAGGTTAACCTGGGAACGAGTTAAAATGAGTTAAATTCTCAGGCAGAGATTTGTTTTGCAACGGCCAAAGTTTGCTTGAGAGAGCGGGAAGGGTAGGGGAGTGGGAAGGGAAATTACGATCGCGCCAAACTTTCGCGGGTGGTGCGGCGAGTAAAGGGATTCCAGGTGTCCAATTCTTTCGAATCTCGCCCCTTCAACAGGGCGCGATTCGACTCACTCAATCCGCGAACCCGGTAAAAATCTGCCCCAGCAATACTCTGTAAATTATTCAACTCTACCCCAGTCAAATCGGCGGCACGAAAATCCACCTGTTGTAACTCGGCATTATTGAGGCGAGCATTGTGTAGATAGGCTCCGGTGAAAAAGGCTTTTTGCAGATTTGCGCCGCTCAAGGATGCCCCTTCGAGATTAGCACCGGTTAGATCTGCGCCGCTGAGATAGGCCCCGAGAAAGTTAGCGCCTTTGAGATCCGCCCCGCGCAGATGGGCGGTATTGAGGTAAGCGCCGCTGAGTTGGGCACCAGGTCCGACTGCGCCGGATTTTCGATAAGCAAACCCATCGGGCCATATGGTGTGGCGATCGTAAAGTGCCAGTTGGAGTTTCACCCCAGTCAGGTTGGCATTGCTGAGGTTTGCTCCCATGAGGTTGGCGCGGTTTAAATAGGCATTTTGCAAGTTGGCATTGCTGAGGTTGGCATGACGCAGATCGATGCCGCGCAAGTCTGCATCCAGGAAGGAGGCATCACGGAGGTCGGTGTTTTGCAATTCGGCGCGAATTAAGATGGCGCGATCGAAGTTTGCGCCACTGAGGTGGGTGTTGCTGAGGTTAGCTCCATAGAAGTCGCATCCGGCGAGATCGAGATTTTCCAGGGTTTTCCCGCTGAGGTCTTCTCCTGCAGCGAGCGATCGCAACAGATCGGCGGGTGTAAAGGGTTTGGGAGTATTGGAAGCAGTCATTTTTTTAGGGTTATTTAGCAGGTGTAGTGGTATTGTACGATTAGCTTTGAGCCGAGATCGCCTCTGCGATCGCCGTGCCGGGGAAAGCATCAACGCGATCGGCAGATCCGTCTGCCACTTTTCCCAGGTTGGCGCTCAATGTTGGTCTTTAAAAATCCAAAATTGCGATATGAAACCACCGATGACGATGATGGAGTTTTTTCGCAAAAGCGAAGGAACCTGGTTTAGTCAACGCACGGTTCATCACTTTGATTTAACTGCAGATGAGTCGGGAGAGTCGAATCTGATGGTGAAAGTATTGCCACCGGAGGATCCGCAGGTGCGAGAGGTTTGTCACGCGCAAGGGGTGGATCCGGAATTAGCCAAGGGGGGAGCGAGTTTTTCCTGGCAAACCAATCTCGACGATCGCGAACCGAACCCGAATTATGCCGCTATTTTGGTGGATTGGCCCCAGGAGACAGGGTTGAGTGGCAAACTCTTGCGAAACCGGGGCTATGTGGAAGGGATACCGGTGGTTTGTCGCTACCATTTTGCTCCCGATGGGGTACTGACCATCCACACTGACTATGACAACAATCAAGGAATGGAGCGCTGTTGGTTTATCACCGATGATTTTCGCGTGCGCGTCAGTACCGTGCGAATGATGAATGGGGTTAATTTGATGACTTATTGCTCAGAACGTCGTTGTGTCTCCCCGGCGGTATTGGATCGGATGCTGGCGCAGCACGACATCACAAAGGCGGGTGAGTGAAGCGCAATCCAGAATGAAGTCAATTTGAGCGGTGTGTCTTCCCGGGGGGGCAAATTGTTACAAAACTTAAAGCAAAGGAGGGCGATCGCGGGAATTGTTAAGGATTATTGCTTTGTTTCTGAGAAATGAGACGTGCGAGGGGAGCATCTTCTATGCTCGGGGGAGTCTTGGTCAGAGTAATTCTCTATGTACAAACCTTTTCTGGACTATTTAGAAACCGAGCTATTCCGGCGATTTGACCTGCGAAGTCGTCCAATTCCGGCGGGTTTAGAAAGCTGCGTTAGCGATCGCGGCAAAAATCCAGCCATCATACAAAGTTGGTGTTACCACTGTCGAGAACTGCGAAAAATTCGCTACACCTATATTGATGCCGGGGAATCCGCGCAAATTTTTAACAGCGTAATTTATCCGAGTCACCAGTACGATCTGCCGCTACTCGGGATAGATTTGCTGTCTTTTAACCAAAAGAAGATTCTAGTTGTTTTAGACTTTCAACCCTTATTTCAAGATAAAGCGTATCAAGACAAGTACATCGAGCCGATGCGCGAGGTGCGGGATAAATACAACGATTTGGCGCAGAACATAGAAATGAAGTTTTATGATGCCGATCGCTATTTTTCCAAATACCTGCTGTTTGCGAAAACCGATGCAGAAACCGTGGAAAAGCGGTTATTTCCCGCGTATTGCGAATATTTGGCTCTGTATTGGCAGATGTTGGAGCGGGCGACACCGCGAGAAGAGAAAGCGGAAATTGAGCGAATTGTGAAAGCGCAAAAAGATTACGACCAATATAGTGCCGATCGCGACCCGGCCCACGGACTGTTTAGCAGTTATTTTGGGCGGGAGTGGGCCGAGCGATTCCTGTATGAATTTTTGTTTGAAGATGCCGTGCCGTTAGCCGTTGCCAGCCGACGATAAGTAATGATGAATCTTTATCAACCGTTTTTGGATGAGGCGATCGCTCAGTTAAGCGCGCGATTGAAGCTGGAACCTTACCCGATCCCGGAAGGATTTGGCAAAAAAGTGGCCACCGTGGGGAAGGGGAAAAAGCAAGAAGTGGTGGTGACCACCAGTTATGGATTTGCCGCCCCGAAGCTCAGACAGATTCGAGCCGCCCACGTGCAAGGAGGGGAGAGCCTGCAGGTGCTCAACTTGGTGATTTTTCCGCAATTGAACTATGACTTGCCGTTTTTTGGGGCGGATCTGGTGAGCTTGCCCGGGGGGCATTTGATTGCGTTGGACATGCAGCCGTTATTTCGGGATGACCCGAGTTACCGGGCGAAGTACACCGAACCGATTTGGGGAATATACGAGCGGCACAAACCGCATCTACCCTGGGGAGGAGATTTTCCCGCAGAAGCGCAACCGTTTTTCTCGCCGGCATTTTTATGGACGCGACCGAAAAAGACGGAAGTGGTGCAGACGCGGGTATTTGAGGCGTTTAAGGAGTATTTGGCGGCTTATTTGGAATTGGTGGAGGGGGCGCAACCGGTGAGCGATCGCGAGCAGCGAGAGCGAATCAAACAGGCGCAACTGAGGTATTTGCGTTATCGAGCCGAGAAAGACCCCGCGCGGGGAATGTTTACTCGATTCTACGGTGCAGAATGGACCGAGGAGTACATTCATGGGTTTTTATTTGATTTGGAGCGCTTCCTGGGGATAAGCCAGAGGGAGGGTGCGATCGCCAACGGATAAATGGACAAGGATTTGATAGATGGATCCTGACAGCCCACTGGTGTTAGATAGCCAGTGGGCTGTTAGCTGTTTGGCAACCCGCAAATATACTCAGCGATCGAGAAAATAAAAAAATTTAACATTTCGTAATAAAAAGAAGGGCAAAGGCGGTGTATAACATTAACCTGTAGGGTATGAGAGACGAGCAAAACTTAACCCCCTCAATAAATTGAAGAGGGTTGGCACTTTTCTCATACTGGTGTAATCTTTTCTAAGATTTCTCGCGAAGCAGGTAATGTAGTCCCTAGGGCCGCATCCACCCTTTCCGAGAGACCAGCTTTAACAAATCCTGTTCTAGCTGGGGTCCGTCCAAACACCTGACAAGCTGCACAGCTTGTACTGGCTTTAAGCTAGACTCATCCAATTCCAACCAAATCAGATAACCATAGGAGATTGAGTACATGCTAGACGCATTTGCAAAAGTTGTTTCCCAAGCCGACGCACGCGGCGAATTCCTGAGCAGCGAACAACTCGATGCTCTAACCAACATGGTCAAAGAAGGCAACAAGCGTCTCGATACCGTCAACCGGATCACCAGCAACGCCTCTGACATCGTTTCCGAAGCCGCTCGTACTTTGTTTGCGGAGCAACCTCAGCTGATCCAACCCGGTGGCAACGCCTACACCAACCGTCGGATGGCTGCTTGCTTGCGGGATATGGAAATCATCTTGCGTTATGTCACCTACGCCATGATTGCCGGTGACGCCAGCGTACTCGACGATCGCTGCTTGAACGGTCTGCGCGAAACCTACCAAGCCCTGGGCGTTCCCGGAGGTTCCGTTGCAGTTGGCGTTCAAAAAATGAAAGATGCCGCAGTCAAAGTGGCCAACGATCCGGCTGGCATCACTCCTGGCGATTGCAGCGCTCTGATGTCTGAGTTGGCTGGTTATTTCGACCGCGCCGCTTCTGCTGTTGCCTAAATCGGCGTTGAGCCAAGCACAAACTCGAACGAGGAATTAGTCAGCCCTGACTAAATCCACATAACCAACAAACCACGAAAACTTTGCACAATCCTAGGGAGATAACTCGACGATGAAAACCCCGATTACTGAAGCGATTTCTGCCGCCGACGCTCAAGGTCGTTTTTTGAGCAACTCCGAACTGCAAGCCGTTGACGGTCGTTTTAAGCGGGCAATGGCAAGCATGGAAGCAGCTCGCGCGCTGACCAGCAATTCTCAGCGCCTGATTGATGGAGCTGCCCAAGCGGTGTACAACAAATTCCCCTACACCACTACCATGCAAGGCCCCAACTACGCTTCTACCGAAACCGGGAAAGCCAAGTGCTCTCGCGACATCGGTTACTACCTGCGGATGGTCACCTACTGCTTAGTTTCGGGTGGCACCGGTCCGATGGATGAGTACCTGATCGCGGGTTTGGATGAAATCAACAGCACCTTCGATCTGTCTCCTAGCTGGTACGTCGAAGCCCTCAAGTACATCAAAAACAACCACGGCTTGAGTGGCCAATCGGCAGTTGAAGCCAACACCTACATCGACTACGCCATCAACGCCCTGAGCTAGTTAACGATGCATAAGCGTCGCGTCTGTCTGCGTGGCTAGAATTTAACTTGATGTCCGGGTAGGTAGGCAGGTGCTAGCAAAACGCTAGTTGCTGTTTACCCTTCCGGACATCGTTGTATTTCTGGGACTTTCGCGCAGCATACTCGCCGATTTGGCATCCTGGGATGGGGAAAAAAACCAGCGAATTATTAACCCAACAGGATAAACCAACGGTGAAGGATTAAAAATCTAAAAGTCAAAACTCTAAAAAAGTTTGTTGGGAGATTATTTCAGATGGCCATTACATCAGCAGCATCTCGCTTGGGAACCATTGCGTTCCGGGATGCAGCCCCAGTAGAATTGCGACAAAATTGGACGGAAGAAGATGTGGAAGCCGTGATTCGTGCCGTGTATCGGCAGGTTCTCGGCAACGACTACGTGATGAATTCCGAGCGGCTCACCAGTCCCGAGTCTTTATTGAGAAACGGCACGATTACCGTGCGAGAATTCGTGCGTGCAGTAGCCAAATCGGAACTGTACAAAACAAAGTTTCTTTACCCCAATTTCCAGACTCGCGTCACCGAACTGAACTACAAACATCTGCTCGGGCGCGCTCCCTATGACGAGTCGGAAGTGATTTATCACCTCGACATTTACGAAAACGAAGGATTCGATGCCGAAATCGACTCCTACATCGACTCGGTAGAGTACGAAAATAATTTCGGCGACAATATCGTGCCCTACTATCGCGGGTTTGAAACCATTCCCGGGCAAAAAACCGTGGGATTTAACCGGATGTTCCGGCTTTATCGCGGGTATGCCAATAGCGATCGCGCCCAAGTAGAAGGCAGCAAAACTCGCCTCGCGCGCGAACTGGGCAAAAATTCCCCGAACACCATCGTGGCACCTTCCGGCGGTAGCGATGGCTGGAGCTACCGTCCCACTCCACAAGCCGCTCCCTATACCTGCGTGGGGGGTGCGTTTGTGGGATTTGGCGAAGAAGGCAAGGTGTACCGCATCGAAGTTACCGCCATTCGCAAAACTGGCGTGCGCCGCAGTAACACTACCTATCTGGTTCCTTACGAGAAGTTATCCACTCAAATTCAGCAAATCCTCAAAAAAGGTGGCAAAATCGCTAGCATCACCACCGCTTAATTCCCGAGGTACTGCCTTGGGATGAGTCGGTTGGTTTGACTATCGCTTGAGTTCAAAGGCGCGAGGTGACTCGCGTCTTTGGACAAATCAAGGCTGCGATCGCCCAACCATGCACGCAGAAGACATACCACCTAGTTTACATCGCGGGTTACTCGCGCAGGTTTGCTGGGCATGGGGAGGAAATACCACCCGATCCATACCCCATCACTTTCAACCCCCCCCTGGGGTTTCAAACCAGACTGAGGGAGGGTTGGATGAGCAGTTCGGTTTTAAATCGTTCCAATTAGAGGAGGAAAAAAACATGCTGGGTCAAATTGCAGGTGGCAGCAATGCGAACACTCAGGCGGGAAATCGCTATTTTCGCTATGAAGTGACCGGTTTGCACGAAGGTGAAGACACCGACAAAATGAACTATTCCATCCGGAAAAGTGGCAGCGTTTTTATGACCGTGCCTTACAATCGCATGAATGAAGAAATGCAGCGGATTACGCGCATGGGTGGGAAAATCGTCAATATCGAGCCGGTTAATTTTAATCCGGAAGCACAAAATCAATAGGGTTAACTTCTGCTAGGGTTGGGCGTAGCAGCCATTACCAACTTGACTGATGTGGAATGATTTTGAATCTGGCTCACCGTCAACTGAACAAGCCGGCGGTGAGACTTTAACTGTGGACCAGGCGATCGCCAATCTGCGTCACCCAGACTTGAGCCTCCGTTACTACGCCGCTTGGTGGATTGGCAGATTTCGGGTGCGCGAATCCGCCGCAATCGATGCATTGCTCGATTTGTTGAACGAAAAAGGCGATCGCACCGATGCGGGTGGCTTTCCCCTACAGCGCAATGCCGCGCGCTCCCTGGGAAAAGTGGGAGACGAGCGCGCTATCCCCGCACTGATTGCTTGCTTAACCTCGCCGGATTATTACGTGCGCGAAGCCGCCGCCGAAGGGTTAGAACGCTTGGGGGATTCAGCCGCGATCGCGCCGTTGATGGAATTGCTCGCCGGGGGGGTGGAAGCGGCGGTGAAAGTGCCGGGAAAACCGCATCTGACCCAACCTTACGATGCGATTATCGAAGCCTTGGGCACCCTGCAGGCCACAGGGGCAATTGAGGTAATTCAACCGTTTTTAGAACATCCATTCGAGCGGGTCCAGTATTCCGCCGCGCGAGCGATGTATCAGCTCACTGGAGAACCCCAGTATGGAGAACGCCTGGTGCAAGCGTTGAGCGGCTCTGATTTGCAACTGCGGCGATCGGCCCTGATCGATTTGGGGGCGATCGGATATTTGCCCGCCGCTGACGCGATCGCCGAAACATTAGCCGAAAACAGCATTAAACTGATTGCCCTGAAAGGACTCGTGGAACATCATCTGGATGCCCCCCCACCGGATCGACCCCCCGAGTTATCTCCAGAGCTAATTCAGGTTCTCCACCTGATGGATGGATTGTTATAACCCCTCCTTCGGGGGTTATAACATTTAAGTTGCATAATTTTCCGATAGCTTGGAAACCAGAATTTGCCGTTTTTATATCGGTGAATTTTCGCGTCTCTAGGCAGAAAAAAGCCGGGGACTAAAAGTCCCCGTCTCAGAGCTAAACTCAGTTAAAAACCGACTAATAACCTTGCAGCAAAAGCATTTCAGTCGGTTGAAACCGACTGTAGCAATTAGGCGTGGGATAAATCCCACGCCTAGCCTGCGTAGGCGGGCCCCGCCTGCGATCGCCCTACCCGTTTAGGGTACAGGGCTTGTCTCGAAACCCACAACTGGAAAGGTCAGGGACTCCGTAGAAACCAACCCCATGTCTAAAGCCAGGGGCTTGTACTTCTAACCACCTGACCAGCCTAAA
>NZ_JAYFEQ010000932.1:0-299 GCF_055795085.1 Phormidium sp. CCY1219
AAATTAGTCTTTACGCCAGGGGAAAACTTTACTGGGGAGATTAATTTTGGCTGGAATGGGTTTGATGGCAGCAGTTATGCTTCCACCGAGGCGAAAGTGAATGTATCCGTGGCGGCGATTAATGCTGCACCGCAGGTGAGCGCATTTAACAAATCCGGCAATCAAAATGCCGAGATTGCGTTTTTGGCCAGTGATTTCACTCAGGGGTTTGCCGATAGCGATGGAGACGAACTGGAGAAAATCAAAATTACCGCTCTCCCGGAGAACGGAAGTCTCACACTGAACGGCGAAGTCATTGA
>NZ_JAYFEQ010000933.1:0-284 GCF_055795085.1 Phormidium sp. CCY1219
AAATTAGTCTTTACGCCAGGGGAAAACTTTACTGGGGAGATTAATTTTGGCTGGAATGGGTTTGATGGCAGCAGTTACGCTTCCACCGATGCGAAAGTGAATGTATCCGTGGCGGCGATTAATGCTGCACCGGAAGTCAGTGCTTTTAATAAATCCGGCAATCAAAATGGTGATATTTCGTTTTTGGCCAGTGATTTCACTCAGGCGTTTGCCGATAGCGAGGGAGACGAACTGGAGAAAATCAAAATTACCGCTCTCCCGGAGAACGGAAGTCTCACACTGAA
>NZ_JAYFEQ010000934.1:0-6965 GCF_055795085.1 Phormidium sp. CCY1219
AATAATTTCATTCCAGATTGTGCCATACTCAGAAACTTCCAGCAATTGCTAGATTTTTCCGGGTTAAATGTATCTGTTCTCGGACTCGGAAGAGTCGAGTTGCCACATCGGGTCTTCGCCGGAGAGCAACCCTTCAGCGGCGGCAAGCATATCGCCTTGAATATCTTGCAGGTCTTCGCGATTGTCTAGGTAAGTTTTCAGTGCCGAGAGGGGGTCGATTTGCATCCCCACTCCCAATTCGGGAACGCGAGGTCTGGCCAATTGGCTGACCAGTTCGGCTTGAATGGTGTAACTATGGGCATCACTTAAGTGAGCTTGGAGGGCGGCATTGTCGATCGCGTCGATTTGGTTCGGTCGCAGTTGATAGATGACCCGCACTACCGCATCTTGAATCTGGTGTTTGGCGATCGCCGCTTCTAGGTTACTTTGCGGGTCATCCGCCTCGGATAAATCCACTTTGATGGTGCGAAACTTCCGCACGGACAAGGGACAAAATTCCCACTCGGCCCGTCCTTTTTCTAGTTCGACCCTCACATAACCCTTCCGCTCTTTTTCCTCACTAAAGTCCACCCGCTCGATACTGCCGGGATAGACCACCGGTGGATCGTTGCGGGGGTTGAGATTTTGGTGTCGGTGGACGTGACCCAAGGCCACATAATCAAAACAGGGGCGAACCAGCAGGGATAGGGGAATGGTAAAGCCTTTGCCCACTGCGAGAAAGCGCTCTGCGCCAAATTCGGCTTTATCCACCATCACATGACCCAGCAGTACCGTGGGCACCTCGGGATCCAGATTGCGGACTTCGCCTTCTAACGCCACTCGCAGGCGATCGATTAATAAATGATTCACATCGGATAAACAAAGACCTTGGGTTTGCGATCGCGTCATCAAGGTCGATCGCGTAATCCAAGGCAAAGTAATCACCTGTACCGAACCCCTGCGCGTCTCGATGCGGTGGGTCTCCAGAGAGTCCCCCACGATAAATCCGGGCACTCCCAAGGTCCGATAAATGCACAAACTCGCGCCTCCCTGCCCTTGGGCGTGTTGATCGTGATTGCCCACCAGCAACACCGTGGGAATTTCTGCATCCACCAATCGCCGAAACTGTCCCGCAAACGCCTCTTGCACGAATGGCGGCGGTGTCGCATCGGGAAATGCATCTCCCCCAAACAGCACCAGATCCACCGCATCTTCGATGGCGCGGTCAATACAGCAACTTAATGTGTTGATAAAATCTTCCAGTCGCGTATTCATTCCCGTGACTGGATTGGTTCGTCCGTGGGAAAACCCGCTTCCCATGTGGATATCGGACAAATGAAGTATTTTTATCATAGTGTTTCTCCTTAGTCTTTTGTCTATTTTCCTGGGTGAAGCCGGGGAATGCAACGCAGGTTTGCCCGTTAATGACACCATAGAGACAAAAGGCTAAGGATTTGGCACGAATTCACAGATGAATGCCGCACTCGGTTTTTTGGGATCCGCGCCAGCGACCGGCCCGTTCGTGTTCTCCTTGGGCCACTGGGGTGGTGAGGGGTTCGTCGCCGATGCTGGCATATCCGCGATCGTGCAATTCGTTGTAGGGAACCCCGTGGGTGACGATATAGCCCCAGGTTTCTTTGCGCGTCCAATTGGCGAGGGGATTGATTTTAATCCGCCCTTGTTTGTCCCGTTCGAAAATCGGCATGGTGGTGCGAGTGCGGGATTGATCCCGACGCCGCCCGGTGATCCAGGCGCGGGTATTGAGTTCGTTCAGCCCTCGTTCTAAGGGTTCGACTTTGGTTAAATAGTGGAATTTTTCGATCGCCGTTTGCCACAGTTCCTCTCCGAAGCGCAGGGAAAAGGCTTCGCGGTTGTTGGCTTCCAGGGTGCGGTAAACGTGCAAATCTAAGTTGTAGCGCTCTTTGGCGCGATCGACCAGGGCTAAGGTCTCCGGAAAGTGGTGCAGGGTGTCGAGAAATACCACCGGAACGGGAGTAGCAGGATGCAGTTCTCGGTATAAAAGATCCATAATGACCATCCCACCAGGGCCGAATGCAGTGCTTTGCACCAATCCCGTGGGAAAATTGTTCGCCGCCCAAGCCAGAATTTCCAAGGGTTGAGATGACTCAAAGCGTTGGTTGAGTTCATCCAGGTCGAAGGTGTTGGTTTTTACTGGCGCTTCTGGAGAATAGATCATGCTCGATCGCTACTTTTACTCTGTTCAATCGTTTCCAAAGTCAATCTTAACACCAAAACTCCCGTAACTCGATCGGGAATTCGGTTTTTATGACAAAAGTTGGAGTACGGATTCCTTTATATTGCTCCTTCAGCGGGGGGAAATCCCTACCCAGAGAGGGTTGTAAGAGCTATCTCCGGTCAGGAATGGGGGATTGACTTTTCTCCGCTTGGCTTTGGCCATGAGTCAAAATACTCTGCAAATCTGCCGTTTGAGTCTGCCGAAACGATTATACGCCCATTGATGGCCAAATCGATCGCTTGGGTGGGGATTTGTTCGGCACCTCTGCTGGCATGACTGGATCCAGCTTTTTCCCCGTTTCCCCCCTAACTCGCCCACCCTCGTGCCCTATAGATCTACTTATTCCCTCCGCAAGTTCCTTCCGCAACAGATACCTGTGGCACCTCTACCCACCCGCCGCCTTGACGCCACACCCAATCGGGGGCGATCGAAAATAAAGGTTAAATTTCTTCTTATCCGGGAGAACGCGAGTTAAGATAATTGCAGTATCGGGAAAAAGGGCAGGAACCTTTGCCCCTACTCCTAACCTGCCCTTTCCTCCTTCTCGATGCCACAACCGTTCTACCTCGCAAAATTCTAAGGCGGTTTTCACGAACTGTAGATTGGCTCGAT
The DNA here is from genome assembly GCF_055795085.1 of Phormidium sp. CCY1219. Lineage (NCBI taxonomy): Bacteria > Bacillati > Cyanobacteriota > Cyanophyceae > Oscillatoriales > Oscillatoriaceae > Phormidium > Phormidium sp. CCY1219. The sequence continues at coordinate 2,849 of NZ_JAYFEQ010000934.1, forward strand.
ATTGGATTTTTTTGCATGAAGAAAAAAGTTGTTTTTATTTTAGGAATTGGTCGGTCAGGCTCTACCCTACTGAACTATATTTTAGGCAGTCATCCGGACTGCTTTGACTTAAATGAAATCAGTAAACTTCCTCAATTTTACCGCCACCGCCACCGTCATCGAGATTTCTGGGAGGAAACGGGAAAATTTTGGGAAGAAAAGTTCACTCCGGAAGAACTGAAAATGCTGGTAGCGGGATTAAGCAATCGTCGCATAACTCCCTACATCCCTCTAAAAGTCGAGCGGTTTCTTCGAGAAATTTCCGGAACAGATAGAATTTTTAATTCCTACTCGCTAATTTTTTCTAAACTGGATGCAACGGTGTTAATCGATTCTTCCAAATATGTGGATTGGGTGTCGAAGAAGCTGCAATCAAAAGAATTTAGGTCGGGACAAATAGACGGTTACTTAATCCATTTAATTCGAGATGGTCGTGCGGTTCTCAATTCTTATTTGCGCTGGGATAAGAATATGACCGTTGAGAAATTTAGTCACAGATGGTCTCGGTTAATGAAAGAAGATGAAAATTTATTCAACCAGTTTCCCTCGGAACGGAAAATGATGGTTCGCTATGAAGAATTGGCCAGCGAACCAAAAGCCACCACTGAAAAGATATGTCAAATGCTAGACCTAGAATTTCAGCCGGAAATGCTGGAATATTGGAAGCACGAGCATTTCGGGATTGAGGGAAACTTTGGCACTCGTTCGCTCATTGCGAAATACAAAAGTCAAAAAAGTGACAGCAAAGTAGAAGAAGTGCATGGCGATTATTACCAAAAACAAGGGTTTCAAATCAAGTTGGATTTGCGCTGGAAAAATGAACTAGATCCGGAAAAGATAGAGGAATTTTATCGTCTAACTCAGGGGGAAAACAAGCAATATGAATGGGATTAACGAACTGAGGTTGGTGGGCAATTTCCCGATTTGAATATCACGGGGAAGGCAACATGCTGATTGTTTTACCCAGAGGAATTCACTGGGAATACCTCGGGTGTTCCTGTGTTGGCGATCGCTTTTTTATGCTCTTGGCGCAGCTTTTGAGTTTGAGTGCCAGTGGCGAACCCCACCATGCTAATCCCATGCCACAACTGTTCAATTCTGGAGGAACTCGGAAATGAAATGGCATGTCAGAACCTTTATTATTACCTCTGCGACGCTGTTGCTTTGCGCCTGGGTTGAACCTGCGCTACGACCCTTTACCTTTTCCCCGGCGATCGCCGCCGCGCAAACCGCCGCCGAACGAACCGCCGCCGCAAATCGTCTTTATCGTCAAGCGCGCCAACATCAGGAAGCCGATCGCCTTCCCGAAGCATTAGAAACCTTCCATCAAGCATTGGCGATATTTCGCGAACTTGGCGATCGCCAAAGCGTCGGAGAAACCCTCAACCAGATAGGAATCATTTCCGCCCGTCTGGGACAATACGCCGAGGCGTTGCAATTTTATCAGCAAGGGTTAGATATCGCCCACGACATTGGCGATCGCAACCTGGAAGGCACTATCCTCCACAACCTTGCATTTGTTTACCAAAGTCGAGGACAATATGCAGAAGCCTTGCAATTTTATCAGCAAGCTTTAGATATCGCCCGCGAAATGAATGACCGTTCTAGCATCACTAGCCAACTCAATAATATCGGATTAGTCCATTATTATCGCGGACAATACCCGGAGGCGTTGCAATTTTATCGGGAAGCGTTGCGGATTGCCCGGGAAATCAATGACCGAGAGGGGGTTGGCGCTGTGCTGGACAATTTGGGCGTGGTTTATGGGAGTCGCGGGGAATACGAACGGGCGTTAGCGTCTTTTGAGGGCGCGTTGGAAATTCGCCGAGAAATGGGCGATCGCCGAGGAATTGGCACTACCCTCAACAATATTGCCTTAATTTATTATTCCCGGGGACAATATGCAGAAGCCTTGCAATTTTATAAAGATGCGTTAGACTTAGCCCGCGAAATCGGCGATCGCGTCAGTGCGATAAGACGGCTGAACAATATTGGCGGGGTTTACGATAGTCTGGGACAGTACCCGGAGGCGGTGCAATTTTATCGAGAAGGTTTAGAAATGGGTCGCGAAATTGGCGATCGCCCCGCTGTGGGATATTTGCTCAACAATCTGGGGGCTACCTACGGAAAGCAAGGTCAATACCCAGAGGAATTGCAGTCTTATCGGCAAGCTTTAGCCATTTCCCGGGAGATTGGCGATCGGGCGTTGTCAGGCACTACCCTCAACAATATCGGTACGGCTTACTTGCATTTGCAACAATCTGAAAAAGCGTTAGACTTTTATCGGCAAGGATTGGAAATTGCTCGGGAAATTGGCAATCAAGTCGGTGTGGGAAAAAGCCTCAACAATTTGGGAAAAGTTTATGCCACTTTGGGGGAAACGGAAACTGCTTTGGATTTTTATCGCCAAGGGTTAGAAATTCTTCGGGGGATTGGCGATGGTGCGGGTATCGGTCATATTTTGAATAATATGGGTCGATTGTATCGGGAAGTGGGAGAATACCAACAGGCGGAAGAGTATCTCTTTGCTGCTATTGAAGAGCTAGAGAAACTGCGCCCGGGATTGACGGATAAGGAGCTAATTTCTCTGTTTGAAACCCAACTAGAAAGCTATGAATTGTTGCAAAGCGTTTTGGTGAAACGGGAAAAGTTTAATCGGGGGTTAGAAGTGGCAGAAAGGGGTCGCGCTAGGGCTTTTATTACGTTATTAGCGAAACGGCGATCGCCGAATTGGCAGGAGTTCGAGTCGGTGGAAATGCCGACGGTGGCGCAAATTCAAACCGTTGCTCGGGAACAGAATGCCACGATTGTTGAGTATGCGATTGTGGAGGAGGCAATTTATATTTGGACGATCGCCCCGACGGGTGAAATTTCGTTTCACTCGGTGACGTTAACCGATACTTCATTAGCCACAATCGCTGAAGGCGCAAGGGTGGAAGCGGCTATCGGAAGAGGCTCTAGGGTGGAAACATCTCTCAGTTGGTTGGTCCGGGGAACTCGCGATCGCTTGCTGGATTTTAACGTAGCCGCACAAGAAACCCGCAGTAATCCCGTGCCTTCTGTGAGCGATCGTTACCCCCGATTGCAACAACTTCACTCCCTGTTAATTGAACCGATCGCTCATCTGTTGCCCGCCGATCCACAACAGCGGATTATCTTAATTCCCCATCAATCTCTCTTCTTAGTTCCTTTTAGCGCTTTACAAGATAGTTCGGGTCGATTTTTAATTGAAAAACATACCCTAATCGCCGCACCAAGCATTCAAGTTCTTGCCCTTACTCATCAACAACGGGAACGAGTATCCGGGGACAATATTCTCGTGGTGGGCAATCCTACAATGCCGACTATGCCTACTGTGGTGGGTCAACCCCCAGAACCTTTATCCCCGTTACCCCATGCGGAACGAGAAGCGATGGAAATTGCTCGTCTTTTTCATACCACAGCGTTGACGGGAAATCAAGCTACAAAAGCTAGAGTTTTGGCAGAATTGCCCGAGGCGCGCATCGTTCATTTGGCGACCCACGGGGTTTTGGATGATTTTGGTACCGACGTCCCCGGCGCGATCGCTCTCGCCCCCTCGGAAAGCGATCGCGGATGGTTGATGGCGGGGGAAATTGTGGATTTACCTTTTAATGCTGAATTGGTGGTTTTGAGTGCTTGCAATACGGGGCGCGGGAAGATTACTGGGGATGGTGCGATCGGTTTATCTCGGGCTTTAATGAGTGCCGGTGTTCCCAGTATTATCGTCTCTTTATGGTCGGTTCCCGATGCGCCAACCGCCACTTTGATGAGTGAATTTTATCGCCATTTACAGCATCATCCCGATAAAGCACAAGCCCTGCGTCAAGCGATGCTAACTACTATGAAAACACACCCCAATCCACGCAATTGGGCTGGATTTCTCTTGATGGGAGAAGCGCTATGAATTCTGGCATCATCGAATTGATTCGGTTGACCTCCAGGCCATTTTTACCTGACCTGTTACCCCCCTGCTTTTCGATCGCCTCTTTTTTTTCTCAAGCGGTTGACTCGGGAGGGCTAATTGGCTAAAATAAATTTATTGGTGCAGGCAGCCAGT
>NZ_JAYFEQ010000935.1:0-6380 GCF_055795085.1 Phormidium sp. CCY1219
GATGCAATGCATAACTTGCTTAAACGCCCTGCCTCCCCCCACGGCTTATCTCCATTCTATCACAACTTGCTGCCAAACATGGCAATTTTTTCCAGCGATCGCCTCTTTTCTCATATTGGTGAGGTAGAGGAATTTTTCACCTCGGAGGTACCGACAGGGTTGAGACAGAAACGGCTGCGGATCGCATAAAGAAAGAGACCTGCTACATTTCACCACCAACCCCCAGGGATGAAAAAACTGTACCGACAGGCGGAATAGTTGCGGAATAAACCATTAATCTTTAAAATAAGTGTTACCATTGACAGTTCTCTGGTTCCCGTCGGTGCGATCGCCCCAGGGGAAGCACTGTTTCCAGGGAGTACCCTGGAATCCTTCTCAATGTCGTTAACACTAAGACTCTCCGGAGTATTGATTTAAAAATCTTAACACTACAATATTAGACAGAGCCAATCTAAAAAATCACTTTTAGGAGCGCAACTATAATGACTCAACCGCAACCTTCTAATTCCAACTTAAACAGCACTAATTCAACCCCTACGAATGTTTTTTCCAATCCCCCAACAGGTTTAGACCCTCAAACTCGATACAAACTTGCAACAATTAGTGGAAACTTAAGCGATGAAGAACAGAGTTTGCTCGTTGCTTTAGAAGCAGAAGTCAAGGATAAACTATCTTTACTGTCGTATTTAACTGAACAAGTCCATCGAGAGCAAGAAATATACTGGAACCGCTTTCAAGGATTTGCTGCAATTCATGCTGGAGCATTTGTTATCGTAACATCCAATGTAATTAGAGAGAAGTTAATAGCAACTGTTATTGGCTTTACTTTAGCCCTAATATGGATTTATGTCCAATGGATCGGCCTTAAATATGTCGATCGCCCCAAACGTCTGTATCACTGGTATCGACGTTCGCTTGGAATGTTGTGGTTTTCTGAGCATAGCTTGCTTCAAAACTCTCAAATTTCAACAGGAATTTCTCAGACTTCGTGGCTGCAAAAATTGATTGACGGTATTCAGCGAGAATCGAAGTTTTCTTAAACAGATATGGGTGATATAGTGCCTTGGGGTATAGCCATATTATGGTTATCGGCATTGATTCAAACCTGCTTAGATTTAGTTATTTGATGAAACAAATTAACTAGAAATAGTTGAATTTGCGGACCAGTTGAATTTATTAGTAATCGTACTGCGATCGGTTGGATTCTGGAAGGACTATTAAGCTTAACACCTCACCAGTTCTCTAATTCCCCAGTTGCGATCGCCGATGCGGATGCGGGGAAATAACCCAGCGGGCGATCGCATCAAATTCCTTCCCAACCTGTCGGAACTGACAGTTATCCGATAAGCTGTTAAGCATTTACATTGGGTATATAGCAGTGTTCATATGGGTGAGGTGGAGGTTTTCACCGATGAGGTGCTTGGGGTAGAATGACAGAAACGGCATAATGCGACCCCGACAGCCAACCCGACTATTTTTAGGGTAGATTGGTTTATCATAACCGACCTCGCAATTGTCCAATTGTTTGTAGTTTTAATGAGAGGATAGCCGTTGGTTTTAGTGCGGAATTTTTCCGCCCTCTGTCGCTTGCGATTCTCGCCCAGCCAAAAGCGCAATTTCTCTGTATTGAGCCAATTCTAAATGCACTTGACCTTAATAATTTATATTCCACCTTCCGCCTTCAACCCCTGGGATATTTTTTTGCATTTTTTAACAATTGCGATAAATCTTTGAAGAAATTGGTCATTGGACAAATGACCAAGGACAAATGACCAATGACCAAGGACAAATGACCAAGGATAAAGGACCAATGACCAAGGACAAATGACCAACAACCAATAACCAATTAAATATCCAACTCGGTGATATTCAATTGCGGACCGTAGGTTTCGATGAATTCGCGGCGAGGGGCGACCCGATCGCCCATCAATACGGTAAAGATGCGATCGGCTTCTGCAGCATCTTCGATTTCCACTCGTTTGAGGGTGCGGCTTTCGGGATTCATGGTGGTTTCCCATAACTGAGTGGGCATCATTTCGCCCAAACCTTTAAACCGCTGGATGCTGTAATTAGCGTTAGCGGGGAATTCATTTCGCAGTAGGTTGTGGAGTTCGCGATCGCTGTAGCAGTAGTAATGATTGCGGCCCCGTTCCACCTTATAAAGCGGAGGACAAGCGATGTACACGAAACCGCGATCGACCAAAGCCCGTTGATAGCGGTAGAAAAAGGTCAACAGCAACGTCCGAATGTGCGCGCCATCCACATCCGCATCAGTCATCAAAATAATCCGGTGATAGCGCAGTTGCGACTCGTCGAATTCTTCTCCTTTCACCCCCAACCCAAGGGCTGCAATCAGGGCTTGGATTTCGTTGTTCTTATATATCTTGGTGTCGTCGGTTTTTTCGATATTGAGGATTTTCCCGCGCAAGGGCAAAATCGCTTGGAAGCGGCGATCGCGACCTTGTTTGGCACTTCCGCCTGCGGAATCCCCCTCAACGATATATATTTCGCTTTCGCTGGGGTCTTTCGTACTGCAATCCGCCAGTTTTCCGGGTAAGGGGGAAGACTCCAGAACCGACTTGCGGCGAACCAGTTCCCGCGCCCGTCGCGCCGCCTCGGCTGCATTATAAGCCTGCAATGCGCGTTCGATAATCGCATCGGCGATGCTGGGACGAAATTCCAGATATTCGGTGAGCACTTCGCCCACCAAAGAATCCACAATCCCGCGCACTTCGGTATTGCCTAACTTAGTTTTAGTTTGCCCTTCAAATTCGGGGTCGGGCACTTTCACGGAAATCACCGCCGTCAAGCCTTCGCGAACGTGTTCGCCTCCGAGGTTGGAGTCGTTCTCTTTCAGCTTGTTGCGCTTGCGGGCAATATTATTCATCGTCCGCGTCAAGACAGCTTTTAGTCCTTCTAAGTGGGTTCCGCCATCGATGGTGCGGATGTTGTTGGCAAACCCGAGGACGTTATCGGTGTAAGCGTCGGTACACCACTGTAAGGCGACTTCTACCTGTACGTCGCTGCGATCGCCGAACACGTAGATAATTTCTTCATGTAGCCCTTGCTTATCCCGGTTCATGTACTCCACATATTCGCGGATGCCACCTTCGTAGCAATAGCTTTCGACGCGCGGTTCGTCACCTTTGAGCAATTCCAGACGGTGGTCGGTAAAGGTAATTTTTACCCCGCCGTTCAAATAGGCCAGTTCTCGCAACCGCCCCGCGATGGTATTGTAATCAAACTCGGTGCCGGTGGTAAAAATCTCCGGATCTGGCTTGAAGCATACTGCTGTGCCGCTGCGGTTTTCTTTGATAGACTTGACCTGGAGTTCCCCTTTGGCAATCCCGCGTTCGTAGCGCTGGAAATGGACTTTCTTATCTCGCCAAACGGTCACTTCTACCCATTCGGATAAAGCGTTGACCACGGAAACGCCGACCCCGTGAAGGCCCCCGGACACTTTATAGCCGCCGCCGCCAAATTTTCCCCCGGCGTGCAATACCGTCATCACGGTTTCTAAGGCGGATTTACCGGTTTTGGAATGGGTGTCGGTGGGAATCCCTCGTCCGTCGTCTTGGACCTGACAAGTCCCATCTGGATTTAACTCGATCTCGATGTGGGTACAGTAGCCAGCCAGGGCCTCATCGATGGAGTTGTCCACCACTTCATACACGAGATGGTGGAGTCCTCGCGGGCCAGTGGACCCAATGTACATCCCCGGTCTTTTGCGAACCGCCTCGAGACCTTCAAGAACTTGTATCTGGTCGGCACTGTAATTGGTGGTCATACGAAAATAGCTCCATTAATCGGGCTTGTGCCCCTTGAAACGGTTAAAATACTAAAAACTGCAAAAATTATAACACAAAACGGTTATCAGCGATGATAGGGCAAAATGATGAGAAATTTTTTGGGGGGATGGAGGGGGCGAGGTGGTCGGGGGGAATCGGCAAGGGGCCGGGGAGGGTTTTGCGATCGTCAACTGAGGAATTATTAACCATTGCGCGCTATGTCTGCTTTAATTGTCATCTGTGGGGCGACGGCTACGGGAAAGTCGAGCCTGGGTATGGCGTTGGCTCAACGCCTCGGTTCGCCGCTCCTCAGTGCGGACTCCCGTCAGGTTTATCGCGAGTTCGATATCGGTACGGCTAAACCTACTGTGGCCGATCGCCAATTGGTGCCCCACTATCTGCTCGATTTGTGCGACCCCCGGGATTCCTTGACGGTTGCCGATTACCAACAACAAGCTAACGAATTGATTGCCAAATCTCAGGCGGCGGGTGAAGTGCCGTTGTTAGTCGGTGGAACGGGGCTTTATCTGAAAGCAGTGGTGAAGGGGTTAAAGATTCCCCGGGTGCCACCTAACCCGCAACTGCGATCGCAACTCGCCGCTTTGGGTCAACCCCACTGTTACGCCCTGTTGCAACAAGTGGATCCAGAATCCACCCAAAAAGTTCATCCCAATGACTCGGTGCGAACGTTACGGGCGCTAGAAGTATTTTACGTCACCGGATGCCCGATTTCCCACCAACAGGGGGAAAATCCGCCCAATTATCCGATTTTACACCTCGGGTTAGACTGCCCGCAGGTGGAAGCCTGCGATCGCCGCATCGCCCAGCGCACGAACCTCATGTTTGCTGCCGGTTTCGTCTCCGAAGTACAATATCTGTGTCAAAAATACGGTTCCGACTTGCCATTGCTCGACACCCTCGGTTATGCCGAAGTCAAGCAATATCTCGCGGGAAAAATCTCTCTGGAAGAGGCTAAAAACCTCACGGTTTTGCACACCCGCCAATTTGCCAAACGCCAGCGAACTTGGTTTCGCCGCTACCGGGAAATCGAATGGTTCGACCCCGACAGCCCGGATTTGCTAGAACGAGTTTGGCAGCGAGTTGGCGAGTTTCTCCACCGCACGGATGCCCTGCCAAAATCGGTAAAAAATGACCTTTGAGTTATCTTTTCATTCTCGCATAAACCCCAGCTATTTTCCTGTTTAAGATGAGGATTTTCAAGCATTCAAACGGCAAGTATTTCGCCTCCCTAACTCTCAATGTTTTATTCGCGATCGCCGGCATCATCTTCATCGCCCACAAAGGCGGAATTCCCTACCTCATGCAAAAACTGAATCTCGCCAGTGACCCCAATAGCGCCGCGAATTCCCGGGAAAACTACTATCGACATCGAACCAGCTTATTTAAACTTCTACCCAACTCCCCCAACCAGATTGTTTTCTTAGGAGATAGTCTCACCGATTCCGCAGAATGGCGAGAACTTTTGGGCAACCCGCACATCATCAACCGGGGAATTTATGGCGATACCACAACTAGCCTTCTCAACCGCATAGAAGTAGTAGTAGAAGGAAAACCAAGACAGATTTTTTTACTCATTGGCATTAACGATATCCACCGAGAAATTCCCTTAAAATTTATTGTAGAAAACTATCAACAAATTCTCGCTACCATTCGCGAGAAAAGTCCCGAGACTGACGTGGTGGTGCAAAGCGTATTGCCGATTAACAATCAAGAATTCACCCGCACCATGAGCAACGAAACGGTGAGGGAATTAAACGGGCAAATCAAAGCCCTAGCGGAACAATTCTCATATCGCTATATCGATTTATTTTCCAAATTTGCTGACCATCGGCAACAATTGAACCCGAAGTACACGGAAGACGGGGTTCACCTAAATGGGGAAGGATATTTAAACTGGAAAGAACAGATTGTCCCTTACCTACAGGAGTAGTAGGAAGAGGAGAGGGCGGGAGTTGGGCGATCGCCCAAGGTGCAACTGGTCGCCACAACAGCAGTTAAACCGGGAAAGGCTAACTTTTTTATAGCGTTTATCGGATTTATACGATCCGCAGTCGTTTCTGTCCCAACCTTGAGGTACACCTCCTCGGTGAAACTTTCCGTATCTTACCCAGAGGCTATCAGAACGCTATAACTATTCTGCTTATCGGTATAGTTTTTTTCCACTGATAGCATGGATGGTTGCGGAGGTGGAGAAATCACTGTGGCGCTGTCAGTACAGTTTTTTCCAGCCTTGGAGTGGTGGTGGGCAAAAAACTATTCTGCTTATCGGTACAGTTTTTTTCCACTGATGGCGTGGTGGTGGAGAAAGAACTATTCCGCTTATTCCAGCCTTGGAGTGGTGGCGGGAAAAACTATTCCGCTTATCGGTACAGTTTCTTTCCAGCCTTGGAGTGGTGGCGGAGAAAGAACTATTCCGCTTATTCCAGAGTTGGAGTGGTGGCGGCGAAAAAACTATTCCGCTTATCGGTATAGCTTCTTTCCACCGATAGGGTGATGGCGGCGAAAAAACTATTCCGCTTATCGGTACAGTTTCTTTCCAGTCTTGGAGTAGTGGTGGAGAAAGAACTATTC
>NZ_JAYFEQ010000936.1:0-288 GCF_055795085.1 Phormidium sp. CCY1219
GTACCACGCCGCCCCCATGATCAAGGGTTCGCTCGCTTCGCTCGCCGGGCGCGCCCGCCCGCCCACCCCCGCCACCGACCGATCGCGCCCGCCCTTGACACGGGGACCCCATGCTTGCGTGGTTCGTTGTCGCCGGTCGCCCCCCCCTTGCCCTTGGTTCTCTTGCGGTTGGGCTGTCTCGGCTCGGCCCCCGGGTTGTTGCGGCGCGGGTTGTGGGTGGGGGTCCCCGCGTGTGTGTGGGTGGGGGTCCCCGCGTGTGTGTGGGTGGGGGTCCCCGCGTGTGTGTGG
>NZ_JAYFEQ010000937.1:0-4117 GCF_055795085.1 Phormidium sp. CCY1219
AGTGGAAATGTTACGGCTAACGATGATATCGACGCTGGAAATACTCTGACCCTTTCTGGGAATGACATTCAAACCGAGGCTTTATCTGCTACTGACAATATCGACATTAATGGCAGTGGGGCGGTAACGGTTTTTCAACCGATTAATTCGGGAAATACCGTTAGTATTGACGGCACAGATATCGAAATTAATGGCATGAGTGCGGAGAGCGACATTAATGTGAGTGGAAGCGGCACCGTGACGCTGTTTGAGACAGTGACCACTACTGCTGAGGGTAGTATGACGATCGCGAATGGCGGTCAACTGACGATTAATGGCGCGTTGAATCTCGATGGCTCTTTTGCCCAAATCGGCGGCGGTGAAGTGGCCCTGTTCGATAATATTACCACTGGGGATGATAATATTAGCTTTAACAGTGCGGTTACTTATACGGCTGACAGTGCGGAAATCAATGCCGGACTCGGAACCATTACCTTTGCCGATCGCCTGACATTGGGCATAACCAACCTCACCTTAACTGGCAACGAACTGGATTTTGGCGGATTGATTAGCGGTACGGGAATTCTGCACCTGCGCCCCGGGAGTATCGGGCAAAACCTGCAAATTGCCGGCACTGCGGACACCGAGGGACTGGATTTCACCCTAGGGGAGATTAATTTCTTGCAACCCGGTTTTCAGGCGATCGAAATCGGTCGCACCGATGGTACGAGTGAGATGACCATTAATGCGGTAAGCTTGAACAATTCCATTTTGTTCCAGTCTGGTAGCGGGTTGCTGAAGTTACTCGGATTGTTAGAAGTAACGGTAGGTGAGGAGGTCACGCTTGCCGGGGAAACCCTGGAACTGAGCGAGGGAATCGAAACTGCCAACAGCGATATTACCCTGGATGGCAATGTTATCCTCAATGCCGATATCACCCTCAGTACCGGCAGTGGCGCGGGAAATATCACCTTTCTCGGTACGGTAGACGGCACTCACGATCTGGGATTAAATTCTGGGACGGGAACCGTAAGCTGGAGCGATACTATCGGCAGTACCAATGCCTTGAATGGGTTAACCGTGGATGGGGCAGAAGCGTTAATTTCGAGCCAGTTAACCGTTTTGGGGGATATTGTATTTAACAGCGCGATCGCCCTGACAGGCAACAGCGAGATGACCAGCACGAACGGCAATATCACCTTTAATGGGATCGTAAGTAGTAGTGAGGCTTCAAATCTCAGCCTCAGTGCGGCGAATGGCGGAATTACCTTCAATCGTGCGGTGGGAAGCGGGCAACCCTTGGGGCAGTTAGGAGTGTCCGATGCTAACAGCGCGATCGCCAATGGCGCGATCGGGGCGCAACAAGTCAACGTCAGCGCCAACAGCATCCAGTTCAACCAACCGATAACCACCAGCGGGGGCGAGGTGGTACTCTCGGCACAAAACCAACTGACCGCGAACAATATTACCACATCCGGCGGTGCGATTCGCCTGAGCAACAGTACCGGCGATGTGAATGCTGGCAATCTCAATAGTGCGAATAGCACCGGAACCGGGGGTGACATCCAGTTGGAAAGTCCTACGGGAGCTGCGATCGCCGGCAATCTCACCGCCACGGGTATCGCCGGGGGCAACATCACCGTGATGGCGCGCGATCGCATCGAAACCGGAACCATCGACAGTTCCGGTACCGAGGGCGATGGGGGCGATGTATTCCTCGACCCCGATAATAACATCGAAGTGGGATATATTAACGCCGAAGGGGGCGACAGCGGCACTGGCGGCGATATAGAAATCATCACCCGGCGATATTTCCGTGCGTCGGATACCTTTACCGATCGCAACGGAGAGCAGGCGAGCATTTCCTCTGCAGGAGGACTCGGCGGCGGTAACATTTCCCTGAGTCATGCCGGCGGGGATGATGAGATTCCCTTGATTATCGGCGACGACAGCATCAACGGTACCGCTGGGGTGATTACCACCGGTCCCGAGACCCTGGAATTGGGCGAATCGTTCCTCGGTCCGGTGACCCGGGGGAATATTGATGTGATAACCAGTGAGGTAACGCCGCCAGAACCGGAACCGGAACCGGCAGATATATCCGTCCCCGAATTACCGGCGGAGGAGTCGGAAGACGCGCCAGAAGCGCCAGCGGAATCCACTGTCCCAGAAGAACCGGAACCGGAAGAAGCGGAAACGCCGATTCCCGACGAGAACCCGGGAGAAGTCGTCGAGTCGCCTACCGATACCGAATCTCCCGACACCTCGGCGGCACAACCCGACTCGCCCGCCGCCGCAGAAGATACCAGCACCCCGATCGCCGCGCCAGTGCCAGATGTGACCCCGGTGGATATCGACCCCTTACCAGTGTCCGAGGTGGAAACTCCGGCGGAACCCGATATCCCGGTGGACATCGAAACTCCCGCCGAGGTTGCTCTGTTCCCGGAAGAGCCGCCGGAAGTGCTAACACCGCAGCAAGTGCGGGCGATCGCCACTAACATGGAAACTACTGGGAAACCGGAAGTCAGCCGCGATCGCTATGTCAGTCCGTTAGTGAGGACACAAGCCGAACGAACGCTGGTGGATCCGGGAGTGAGAGCGATCGAAGACACCTTCACCCAAGCATTTGCCGCCCATAACAACGTACCCGCCACCAGCGAACCGGTTTCCCTGGCGCAAGCGCAAACCATCGTGCAGACAATCGAAACCGAAACCGGCGTGCGTCCCGCGTTAGTGTACGTGCATTTTTCCCCCACTGAGTTAAAGGAAAGCCGCGACAACGACCGCCTGGAAATTATCCTCGTTACCGCACAAGGAGAACCAATTATTCGGCGCATCGAGGGACTTACTCGCGCCGAAGTGGAAAAAGCCCTCACTCGCTTTCGCGGTCAGCTCACCGCCTCCGGGATTCGCCGCAATAACAGCTATTTAGACACCGCCCAGCAGCTTTATCAGTGGATCGTCGCTCCCATCGAAGAACACTTAGAAGCCCAAAACATTGAAAATCTCGCCTTTATTATGGATGTGGGATTGCGGAATCTGCCGATCGCCGCCTTACATGATGGCACCGGCTTCATCGTGGAAAAATATAGTGTGGGACTAATGCCCTCGTTGACTTTAACCGATACCCGCTATACGGATATTAAAGAGCTGCCCGTGTTAGCAATGGGGGCATCGGAATTTAACGACCTCTCTCCCTTACCCGCCGTCCCCCTGGAAATGCAAACCATCACCCAAACCCTGCGAAAGGGGCAATATTTTCTCAACGACGCTTTCACCTTCGAGAACCTGAAGCAGCAACGCAAAGCCCTCAACTACAGCATCGTTCATCTGGCGACCCACGGGGAATTTCAAGCCGGCGATCTGGAAAATTCTTACATTCAGTTGTGGGATACAAAGTTGCGCTTAAACCGCCTGCGCGACCTGGGATTTCACGATCCGGCGGTGGAATTGCTGGTGCTGAGTGCCTGTCGCACCGCCCTGGGTGACGAACAAGCCGAATTGGGATTTGCCGGGTTAGCCGTGCAGGCGGGGGTGAAAACTGCCGTAGCCAGTTTGTGGTATGTGAGTGATGAAGGCACTTTAGGGTTGATGAGCCGGTTTTACGACCATTTGAGCGAAGCGCCGATCAAAGCGGAAGCCTTGCGACAAGCCCAACTGGACATGATTCGCGGCAATGTGGCGATCGCTAACGGTGTCTTGCAAACCTCGCGCGGTGAGTTCCCCTTGCCCCCTGCATTTGGTAATTTGACCGTCTCGGATCTGAGCCATCCTTACTATTGGTCCGCCTTTACCGCGATCGGCAGTCCGTGGTAATCTCACTGGATGGGGCAAATTATGACTCGTTGACTCGTTCCCTGGCTCCTGCCTGGGCAACCCCTCCCGAGGCTCCGCCTCCTCAAATATACAACCGAAACCATCCATCAAGGTGCGTGACGCCCCGATTGTATTGTGCGGTTTTCCCACCCAGCAACGTAGGGGGCGTCACGCACCCTACCCCATGAGTGGGACAGCCAATCGACGGGCAACCCTGCTAAACTATAAACTATCCGACAATCAAGCGATTAAACGGAGGAAAAGCCCAATGGTAAGGGAATTGCAACCCGAGGCTCCCACAGAGATTATCTACCCCGAAAGT
>NZ_JAYFEQ010000938.1:0-227 GCF_055795085.1 Phormidium sp. CCY1219
AGTGGAAATGTTACGGCTAACGATGATATCGACGCTGGAAATACTCTGACCCTTTCTGGGAATGACATTCAAACCGATGCTTTATCTGCTACTGACAATATCGACATTAATGGCAGTGGGGCGGTGACGGTTTTTCAACCGATTAATTCAGGAAATACCGTTAGTATTGACGGCAGTGATATCGAAACCAATGGCATTATTGCCGATAGCGCCGTTGAAATTAATGG
>NZ_JAYFEQ010000939.1:0-15659 GCF_055795085.1 Phormidium sp. CCY1219
AAGCTACGGCGAAATCCGGTTGGAGGCGGATGGCTTCGTTGTATGAGGCAATGGCTTCCTCATATTGTCCTAAGTTATACTGCGCTACCCCTCGGCTGTAATAAGCTACGGCGTCATCCGGTTGGAGGCGGATGGCTTCGTTGAATGAGGCAATGGCTTCCTCATGTTGTCCTAAGTTACCCTGCGCTATCCCTCGGCTGTAATAAGCTACGGCGAAATCCGGTTGGAGGCGGATGGCTTCGTTGAATGAGGCAATGGCTTCCTCATATTGTCCTAAGTTACCCTGCGCTACCCCTCGGTTGTAATAAGCTAAGGCGTAATCCGGTTGGAGGCGGATGGCTTCGTTGTATGAGGCAATGGCACCTGCAAAATCCCCTCTTTTATATTGCTCAAACCCTCGTTCCAACCATACCTCTGCCTCATCCTTCTCCCGAACCTCCTCTGTCGTCTCGGGTTCTGTGGCAGGTGGGGGGAGTTGGGCGAGGACCTGGTTGCCGATTCTCACTGCAACTTCTGCCAATTCCCCAGAATAAACGTCGCCAAAGCGCACCATGCGCCGCGCCAGTTCTTCATGCGCTTCCGGGTTTTCCCGCAACCGTTCCCCAAACCCCTGCAACCAGGCTATCCAGTTGGAATGGCGGATATCGTTTTTCATCTGCTGGGCGATGAAAAATGCCTGAATTTCCGCCCGATTGGCCCCATTTGCCACCCGGTCCAGGAGGGTCATAAACTGGGTCTCGCATTCCATATCCGGGATTTGCCGCCTCGGGGGTGGTGGGGGTGGTGGTGGTGTGCGAAATCCGCGCCGCATCCATGCATAACATCGTTTCAGCCACTGCCACAGTTTCCGCCACATTTGCCGTTTCCTCCTTTTCCTGATAATTTGACTCTATTTTGCCTCCCCTTACCCCTTGCCGTCAAGCCAGGTTATCCCTTGTGGTTCAGCCACACCCCCCGGTAAATTAATTCCCCACCCCATAGCTCAAGTCGTCTTTAGACGACTAAGATAAAATCTGGAGGAATAGCAGCCAAAAAAAATTAGCCCCCGCAGGCGCGCTTCCCTTGCCCAGGCGCGATTTCAATCCCCCGCCTCGATTAACATTATCCCGCCCAGGCGCGATTTCAATCCCCCGCTCAAATTAGCCCGCGTAAAGGCGCGATTTCAATCCCCCGCTTTGAATTAATTCCTCTGCATAAGTCTGCCTCGCCAAGTGCATCTTAGAGATATTTTTTTCCGGACGATGGAAACCGTGAGGCGAGTAATTATCTGATTTTGAGAGATAGCGTTTTTCCCCTGCCCGCTTTTGGTAGGCAATCGATCGGATGTACTATAAATAGCTAGCGATCGCGAGAAGCGCTGCCCTCGATTGATTCCGGGGACTTCCAATCCCTTTGCTAGGCGACTGGCATAATTTCCCAGTCGTCCAACCATTTACATATTCCTTAATTTCGTCGGTCACGCTCATGTCAAATTTAGTCAAATTTACAATAGTTCTACTGAGTTTAAGTTTAACTTGGTGCGGCACAAGCCCACCGCCATCTTGGGGACAACCTGGAAGATGGATATCCTCATCTTGCATCAGAGATGAGAATCCCCTGCCGGTTTCCAGAACCAGTAAAACTCATGTTGTGGTCGAAGGATATCAATTTCAGTATCCGGCAAACTATCGGTTGCTGCTAGAAAATGATGGCAGTCTTTTTCTAACCACAGAGCAGATTTATCAATACTTGCAATGTGCTGTCCGAGGATGGGTTCCCCCTGAGGACTACCCGAATGGAATACTAATTCAATGGAGAACAAGAGAACAGTTAGCATATTTATTACATCCTTATGCTGCCGTAGTGAGAATTATCGACCGTCAAATGATTTCCGGGCGAAACGCTACCTTCTATGTTTACGAGAGCGCTGTATGTTGTCCGCCAATGCTGTACGTAACCATTCCATCTCGGGGCGGGTATGTGGTCATTAGCACGAATGCCAGTGCAAACGGCATCCCCACGATGGAGCAAGCATTTTTCCGCGTAATTATGAGTATAATGGTTCCGTAATCCGTTGAAATCGCGCCTTAGCCAGCAATCACGGGCAACTCGACTCCGCCGGAGGCTGAGCAGAGTGAAAGCCTCCTTGACCCTTATTAGCAGACTAATTCTTTTAAAATCTATTCCGGCAGATATGACATAATATTGCGGGGTAAATTGATGTGCTAGGGAGGCAGAACCCCTGCATGTGCGTTCCCAGGAACGAGTCAAATTAGCCCGCGTAGGCGGGCTATAGCGCTGTCGCGGGCTACGCGCTTTGCTTGCCCAGGCGCGATTTCAATCCCCCGCCTCGATTAGCATGCCTTGGCGCGATTTCAATCCCCCGCTTCGATTAACGCTGAATAAATTCCTCGCCCGGTTATCGCTTGTTGCCGTGGAATGTTCAGTCACACCCGCCAATAAATTCCCCGGCTAATCGCGCAAGTCGTCTTTAGACGACTAAACGATTGTTTTCCTGGTGTTTTCAGTCAGTTTTCAACCGACTTTAGCTATGAGGCGGGGAATAAATTCCCCGCCCGGTTATCGCTCTAGGAGGCTGAATAAATTCCCCGCCCGGTTATCACTTCGCAACCACAAAATTCACCAATTTACCCGGAACCACGATCGTCTTTTTCACCTCCTTCCCATCAATATACTTCTGCGCGATATCCGAATTGCGAGCATGTTGTTCCAACTCCTCGCGAGTAGCTTGTGCGGGCACTTGAATGGTTCCGCGCGTTTTGCCGCCCACTTGAATCACCAAAGTGATTTCATCCACCACCAACGCCTGCCGGTCCGCCTCGGGCCAGGATTGGGCATGGACCGACTCCTGATGCCCGATCGCCTGCCACAATTCCTCAGAAATGTGCGGGGCAAAGGGGGCTAACAACACCAACAGGGTTTCCACCCCTTCGGTATAAACCGCCGACTGCTTGCACTTAGCATCTTTCAGGGCATTGCTGAGCTTCATCAACTCTGCCACCGCCGTATTCAACTGATATCCCGCTTCCAAATCATCGGTCACTTCCTTAATAGCCGTATGAATGGCGCGGCGCAAGTCTTTTTCCGCCTTGCTCATCTCGCCTTTTACCTGTTTTGTCGGCGTTGTTTGGGCGAACTCCGTCACCAGCGCCCACACGCGATTCAAAAAGCGGAATTGACCTTCCACATCCGCATCATCCCACTCCAAATCCTTCTCTGGCGGCGCTTTAAACAAAATAAACATCCGCGCCGTATCGGCCCCATACTTAGCCAACACCTGCAACGGGTCCACCCCATTATATTTCGATTTGGACATCTTTTCGTAGAACGCTTCCAACGGTTCCCCGGTGTTCGGATCCGTAGGTTGGGTGGGGTTCACCTGCGCCGAGGGAATGTATTTGCCGGTCTTGGGATTCTTATAGGTTAATCCCTGCACCATGCCTTGAGTGAGCAAGCGCTGGAAAGGTTCGTCAAAATCAAGCAACTGGCGATCGCGCAATACCTTGGTAAAAAACCGCGAATACAGCAAGTGCAAAATCGCATGTTCGATACCGCCCACATACTGGTCCACCGGCAACCAGTCATTAACCTTCCCCTTATCAAACGCACTCTCCTCATTCTTCGCATCCGGATAGCGCAAGAAATACCAAGACGAATCGATAAAGGTATCCATCGTATCGGTTTCCCGCTTTGCCGGTTCCCCGCAACTGGGGCAAGGCACATTCACCCAACCCTCTAACTGCGCCAAAGGAGACACGCCGCGCCCGCTAAATTCCACATCCTCGGGCAACGTCACTGGCAAATCCGCCTCCGGAACCGGCACCATGCCGCAACTGGGACAGTGAATCACCGGAATCGGCGCACCCCAATATCGCTGTCGGGAAATCAACCAATCTCTCAGACGATACTGCACCCGCGCCTTGCCGTAGCCGCATTTTTCCGCATATTTAACGATTTCTTCCTTTGCCTCCGGGGATTCCATCCCGTTAAACATATCGGAATTCACCACGGTTCCCGCTTCAGTATAAGCCTCCTTTAGATAAGGTTTCGGTTCCGCCGCATCTGCTCGCACAATCACCTGTTTAATCGGCAAGTTTTGCTCTTTGGCAAACTTGAAATCCCGGGCATCATGTGCGGGAACTCCCATCACCGCGCCAGTGCCATATTCATACAAAACGTAATCCGCAATCCAAATCGGAATTTCCTCTTTAGTAAACGGATTAATCGCCACTCCACCGGTAGGAATTCCCCGCTTGGGTTTATCCTCAGCAGTTCGTTCCAATTCGCTTTGACTGCTGACCTCTTTAATAAACGATTCTACCGCTGCTTTGCGGTCCGGGGTGGTTACTTTTTCCGTCAGCGGATGTTCCGGCGCTAAAGTAACGTAAGTTACCCCATAAACCGTATCCGGGCGAGTGGTAAATACGCCAATTTTCTCCTCCATTCCCACAATTGGAAATTCCAAATACGCCCCCACGGATTTGCCGATCCAGTTTGCCTGCATCAATTTAACGCGATCGGGCCACCCGGGCAATTTATCCAAATCCTCGAGCAATTGTTCCGCGTAGTCGGTAATCTTAAAAAACCATTGTTTCAACAGTTTGCGTTCCACTTTAGCACCAGAACGCCAGGACCGACCCTCGCTGTCTACTTGTTCGTTTGCCAATACAGTTTGGTCTATGGGGTCCCAATTTACCGCCGCTTCTTTTTGATATGCCAATCCGGCATTAAAAAACTGCAGAAAAATCCACTGGGTCCATTTATAATAGTCTGGAGAACAGGTGGCTAGTTCTTTGCTCCAGTCGAAAGAAATGCCCAATTTTTGTAATTGCCCTTTCATTTGGGCAATATTTTCATAAGTCCATTTTGCCGGATGAACGCCTCGCTCGATCGCGGCATTTTCTGCCGGTAATCCAAACGCATCCCATCCCATCGGGTTAAGCACGCGATATCCTTGCATCCGCTTGATGCGGGCGATGACATCGGTAATCGTGTACACTCGAACGTGCCCCATGTGCAAGTTGCCCGAGGGGTAGGGAAACATGGAAAGGGCGTAGAATTTCGGGCGATCGCGCGTCTTGGGGGTTTCATCGTCCCCTGCTTGCGCCCAAGTTTGTTGCCACTTTTCCTCAATGGATGCTGGGTGATAACGGGATTCTACCACAAGAACTCCTACAGATTTGCACTTCCAACTTTTCTCTCATATTTTGACACACACTCCCGCCAATTGGTCTATCCTATTTACAGGAGTATTTTGGCGCGGGGCTGTCTGCACTGAGTCAGCAGGGCGCGCCACTGGGGCATTCCCTCGCCGATCGCCGAGAATTATTGCCCCCACGGAGGCACTTACCCTCCGCTTCGCAAATCAGGGGGCATTCACCACAGCGGTTTCGCAAGAGGTTTCCCATCGGTGGCGTCAGGGGTGCCCGAATTCGCGATCGCCCCGCGTTTTGCCCCAAAATGCGGTTCGACTCTCGCTAATTGTGGATATCGCCAGATAACCATCGGTTAACCTCTATCGAACCCCATCATCGAGAAGAAAGATTCCCTCTTGCAATCCCAAAGTGGGACAATCATGTTAATGGGTGCAGCAGGTGGTTAACAATTCAGCACCAGCGATCGCAATCGCAGTTGAGGAGTAGAACATGACATTATTATTTGGCGACAATCAAGATAACACCATAATCGGCGGCGCGCAAAGCGATACCATCCTAGGCGGTGAAGGAAACGATAGTCTGTTAGGAAGCAGCGAAGACGATATTCTGTTCGGCGGCGCAGACAACGATACCCTAACCGGCGGTTCCGGGGCGGATATTTTTGTTATCGGTTTCGGAGAAGATACGATTACCGATTTTGTCCGAGGAAGCGATGCATTTGCCCTGCAATCCGGTTTAAATCTCGACAACATCTCATTCGCACCCATTTTTCAACCCACCCCCGGGCGCGGGCAACCGGCAACTCGCATTGGCACCGAAATTATCGGCAATTTCGATAATAACACTGTCACCTTAGCTCAGGTATTTGGCCCCGGTGGCACTTCCTTAGATGGGAGCGATTTTCGCACCGAGGAGATTGAACCCGTAACCAGCGTTATCGAATTTAGCAATCCCACATTTAATGTCACTGAAGGCAACTCAGCGGTTCAGGTGACATTGGTTCGCACCGGCGATGTGAGCGGTACCGTCAGCGCCACAGTCGTGCCCGCAAATGACAGCGCGATCGCCCCGGTAGATTACGACAATTCACCGATTTCCGTCACTTTCGCCCCGGGACAAACCCTGCAAACCGTGCAAATTCCCATTGCTGACGATACTCAGGTAGAACCTAGCGAAACCTTCCAGTTATCTTTAGCCAATCCCAGCGGCGGCGCGATTTTCGGCGATACGGATACGGCAAGTGTGACGATTGACGATAACGATGTTGCCTTAGAGTTTAGCGATCCGACCTTTCGGGTGAATGAAAATGGCACCCCGATCGCCGAAGTCACGGTAGTTCGCACGGGAGTGACGGATCGTGCGGTGGGCGCAACCCTTGCCCTAGATGACGATAGCGCGATCGCCCCGGATGATTTCGATAACACGCCGATTCCCGTCACCTTAGCGCCCGGAGAAACCACCCAAACCGCCAACGTTCCCATCGTGGATGACGAGGAAATCGAACCGGAAGAAGCGATCGCCCTGGAATTGGTCAATCCCACCGGAGGGGCAACCATTGGCGATCGCAATACCGCCGCTCTCACAGTTGTCGATAACGATTTGAGCGTGCAATTTAGTCAAGCGGAATTCCGGGTAAACGAAGATGGCACCGCGATCGCCCCCGTTACCCTCACCCGCACCGGATTGCTCGATGTACCCGTCGGCGCAACCGTCACCCTCGCCGATGGGAGTGCGATCGCGCCGGCGGATTACAATAACGCGGCGATCGGGATTAATTTCGCGGCGGGCGAAACCCAGCAAACCCTAGAAATTCCCATCGTCAACGATACCAGCGTCGAACCCAACGAAACCCTCACTCTCAATTTAGGCAATCCCACTGGCGGCGCAACCCTCGGCGCACCGGATACCGCCACCCTGACCATTTTAGATGATGATGTGGCGCTGCAGTTTACCCGGGGAAATTATACCATCAATGAAGACGGCACCACCACCTTACCCGTCACCATCGCCCGCCTCGGGGTTCCCACCGCACCGGTTTCCGTCACGGTAAATCTCACCGACAACACCGCGATCGCGCCGCAAGATTACGCCGCCACTCCCATTGTCGCCAATTTTGCCCCGGGCGAGACGACACAAACTATCGAAATTCCCATCGTAGACGATGAGGAAGTCGAACCCACCGAAAGTCTCAACCTCACTTTAGCCAACCCCACCGCGCCGGCGACGGTAATCGAACCCGCTACCGCCTCCCTCGAAGTTATCGATAACGATGCGATTCTCGAGTTCGCTACCGATAACTTTGTAGTGAATGAAGATGGCACCGCGATCGCCCCGGTGACGATAACCCGCACCGGCGTAGTGGATATCCCCTTAAGTGCCTCCCTTCTCCTCGCCGACGGAAGCGCTACCTCTCCCGAAGATTACAACAACGCCCCGATCGCCGTCAACTTTGCCCCGGGAGAAACCACTCAAATTGTCAATCTACCCATTACTGACGATGCGATCGCGGAAAATTCCGAAACCGTCAACCTCACATTAGTCAACCCCACCAACGCCATTCTCGGTCCCCAAAGTAACGCCACGCTCACAATCCTCGATAACGATAGCATAATAGAATTTAGCGACCCCCTATTTAACACCGCCGAAGATGGCACCACCAGCGCCACCATTACCCTCACCCGCACTGGCGGATTGCAACAATCTGCCAGCGCCACCCTCACCTTATCCGACGGTACCGCCAGCGCCATTTTCGATTACAATAACGCCCCGATTCCCGTCAATTTCGCCCCCGGAGAAACCCGCAAAACCCTCACCATTCCCATTATCGACGATTCCATTATTGAAGGTGACGAAACCATCAATCTCGCCTTAACCAATCCCAGCAATAATACCATCATCGGCACCCAAAGCACCGCCAATTTGCTCATTTCCCGCAGCGATACTCCCACCTTGCTCAATTTTGAAGGCGTCGGCAACTTAAACCCCGTCGATGGATTTTATAGCGACAACGGCATTTCCTTTTCTGGCAATGGATTAGGAATCATCGATACCGATGACTTGCATCGCTTGGGATTTCACGATGAATTTGGCGGCAATTTTGAAGGCAATCCCAGTGGCATCACCGCCCTTACCTATGGCGAAGAAAGTTCGATTGTTATGAACGTTTCCGAAGGATTTGACAATCAATTGTCCTTCTTTTATGCCTCTCCCTTTTTCGAGCATACCGTGACGATTTACGATGATATTGGCGGTTCGGGTAATGTATTGGCATCGGTTCCCTTATCCACCACTCCAGAAGGGGAATTACCCGATGCATATGGGTCGTTCGTTCCCTTTAACATTCCCTTCGCTGGCGTAGCGCGATCGGTCAGTTTTGGCAGCGTTCCTAATAAGCTGATTCTCGATGATATCCTTCTCGGATAATACCCATTTTCTCAGCAATGGTGGCCAAATCTAGGAAATGGTGGGCAATGCCCACCCTACAAGTTTATTGAGTCTTACCACAAAAAATGGCAATTTTTTCCGTTTAGTTCACTTTCCTTTTCCTTCCAATCCGCCTCGGGGAATAATCACATCCGTGGGGTCGAAAGAGGGAAGGAGGCCGCGTTCTTCTGCAGAAATCGGCGAGAGTCCCCCATCGCTTTCTACCCCACCGCCAATGGTTCCTCCACCTAACGGGTCGCTATTTCCATTCAGGGCATCGGTTAAAAAATTGCTAAATCCCTTTTGCTGAAATCCTCGCCGCTCTTCTTCGGAAAATGTGGGCTGAATCCGCCGCCGAATCGGTTCTTCCTCTTCCGATTCCACGTCGATACATTCCGGAGGCAATTCCGAATCATCGGGAATTTCTTCGCAGGGAATTTCGCGCTCTGTGGGGGTTTCTAGGTCTTGCGCCAGCAGGGAAAAGCTGGGAAACAAGACCCAAACCAGGGGGAAGAAAAATAGGGAAAATGTCTTGACAAATGGCATGAAATGTGGCATAATAGTTAATCCTCATGTTAAAAACGAAATGTCGTGCGAAGGGTGCCGATAAAAATATCGTCGTTATCGGCATTATGTTCCGGGTTGGTGATGTATAGCAAACCGGGAGTGATGGAAATGCGATCGCTGACCCGAAAGCGATAAAAGGTTTCAAAATGCAAAGAGGTATCTTCATCTTCCCCCAAAAACAGATCGTTCCCTTCGACCAACTTGGGCGGCTGACCGAACAGCACTGCGAGCAAATCCCCGGGACGGTTAAAGGGTTGGGAGTAGCCGAGGGAGAATAGATAGGTGGTAGTGGTAGCAGAGGCATCGGACACGGTAGAATCGGTAAAAATCCAGCCCCCCCAAGTACCAAAGGTGAGTTGTGGCGTAATGCGCCATTGCAGGGTGCCGCTTACCGCATGAATTTGTGAGGGTTCCTGGATAAAGCTATTGGTATCGGCAAGAAAGCTCCCGGTAAAGGTATCCAAACGACCATCTTTAGCGTAAGCATTCACATAAGCTAACCCTGCGATCGCACTCGGGGCAGGTTTGAGCAACAGTTGCACCCCCAACGCACTACGATCCGCACCAAACAACCCTTGTCCCTCAGTGGGATTGCTGCTATTGCGGGTACCGTATCCCACCTGCAAGCGGACCGTATCCGTCACCAACCAATCGAACCCCAAACCCGAATCGAGACTGCCAATTTTAAACACCGGACTAGCTTCAGCAAAGCGAGACAGGGCACCGCGTCCCGCGTCGAAATATCCCGAGTTAGCCGTGAGAACGCTACTCAAGCTAAAGCCTACCGGTCGCACGGTAAATACAATCGAGTCGCCCACTGCAAAGCGATATTCCAGTTTATCCAATCCTACCCGATTGTTTTGGCCGGCTTGGTAAGACAGCAAACTCATGTCCGTATTGAAGATATCTGGATTGGCAAACCCGCGATCGTTCAAATTGCCAGTGGACAGTTCCAGGCGCAAGCGATCCTTGCCCGTAAACGACGCCACCAGTCCCACCCGCGTGAGATGAGACAAAATCACCGGACTCTCGTCCCTCCCTGGCGGATCCCCTCCCGTCGCCCCCGTCAGAGCCACGATCGCCTCCCCACCAAACACCGCCGTCGGAGAAAATTGCTGCGCTTCCAGGGTAGCCGTCCGCACTTCCAGGGCATCCACCCGCCCCCGCAAGGTAGCCAATTCGGCAGCGAATTCGTTTTGCAACTGTTCCAAGGCTAACAAATCCTCCCGGGCGATCGTCTCCCCGAGTGCTTGGATTTGCTCGTTAATGCGCTCCAAACAGGCATTCAACCCCGCCGCAAATTCATATCGCGTCAGCGCCCGGTTCCCCCGAAAGGTGCCATCCGGGTATCCCGACATACAGCGATAGCGTTCCACCAAGGATTGGAGCGCTTGAAAAGCCCAGTCTGTGGGTTGCACGTCCGACAGTTGCGACACGGAATTAATCTGCCCCATCGGATCTGACCCCCCATCCGCCTGCCCTAACAACCCCTCGGGCCAGTTGTCCCTAAATTCGGGCCTGGCAAACTCCTCCATCGCCGAGGGTCTCGCCACGGGAGCCAAAGAAGGCGTCTCATCCCGGTACTCGGCGGGGAAAAAGGCTTCGGGTGCGATCGGTTGCGCCACCTCCGGGATCCCCCGGATCGGAATTTCCCCGTCTGGGGTCAGCAGGCGCATCGGTTCTTCCCCGCCTGTTTCCGGCGGGTCTAAGGGTTGATTTTTCGGATCCGATGCAGTGGCTCCCAAGGGAGGCACCGTCACCAGCAAAACGGTAACACCGGCTAAGACATACTTCATGGTTAACTTGCTCCTCACACCTAGATGGCCGAAACGCGGATTCATTCCGGATTCATCTCGGGCACACTACTTCTTTTTCTGACCAATCTAGGGGATTTCTTGTTACCCCGATCGCGGTTTTTGGCGATCGCTTTTTTATTTTTGGCCGAAAAACACCTCCAACCCCGGGAAAATCCTCTGCGAAACGTAAATTCCCAAGGGCTACCCTGTCAAGTGGTGGCGCTTTGAGATGTATTGACATTCCCCGGCGCTCCAGGAATTACGGGCAAGGTTCGCCCAGTAACAAACTTTCGCATCCCCCAGAAGGACCATCGCGCAGGAGCGATCGCAACAGGGTAAAGTCTTGATAAATATCTTCGATGGTATCCGCTTCCTTCATGTTCGCCCGCCCGCGCGCAATTAACTCCGGATCCACCGGCGGTTCCGCAAACGCGAGGTCGAGATTCTCCCCTTTCGCGCGCGCCATAAAATCCTGGGTTTGGATCCCACAGCTATTCGACTCGCTTAACTCCGGATCGATGCAATAAGTCTCCTCCCGCGCCCGCCCGCGCCCGTGAATCCCAATTAATTCTCCTCGGACGTTAAACACCGGTCCGCCACTCATCCCCCGTCGGGTTTCATTGGTATAGAGTAAACTATAGCCGCCATCTTCTGAAGGGGGAGTGGCAATGTCGCTCAGCGTCCCTTCCACAAACTCCCTCACCCGCCTTGCACTGTCGTCCTCGGGATTCGGCCATCCCGAAATATAGACCGTTTCTCCCGGATCCATCTCCCGCGAATCTCCCATCACCGCAATCGGATAATCGCGATCGCTCTCAAATGCAATAATCGCTAAATCCAATCCCCGAATCGACTCCCCAAATTCTCCTTCTTCCTCCCCCAACGGCATTATATTCTCCTGGGTATCCACATCATCCACAAAATGCACTTTCCCGTCACTCGTGCGAACCCCATAGGTCACTTCTCGGGTTCTCACCACATGCAGGGCCGTTAATACGTAGTACATCTGACCCTCGCGCGCCACAATCACCCCAGAACCGGGATTCCATTCCCGTCTGGCTTCAATATCTCCCTCTTGCAATCCCTGACCTATCACTACCGTGGTTTGCGACGCCACAGCATTTACTTGTTCTTTTGTCAAGGCTTGCGCCGCCATCAACGGAATCGTGACCACCAGTGCGGCGGCGGTTCCTACCACACAGGCAGGTAAATGACCGGAAAACATCATCATAAAAATAACTCATACAGTGTAAAAAAAAAGTAAAAATAAGCAAGCATACTAATTATCTTGCATTCCCACTGAACCAATCCCCCATCACCCCTCACCCCTTTTGTCCTTTTGACCTTTTGACCTTTTGACCTTTTGACCTTTTGACCTTTTGACCTATGACAATTAACCTTTTGACCTTTTGACCTATGACAATTAACCCATGACAATTGACAATTGACAATTAACCCATGACAATTGACCCATGACAATTGACAATTGACAACATTAACAGATGCTCATTTTTTTAAAATTTTCCGGAATATCCCCTCCACTATGGGAATTTCTGACAAACTCTGCAAGTGGAACGACCTTGCGCCACAACTGGGTCGTTGAATCGAGCGCCGCGATCGCACAACCCGGGGATTCCCGGCAAGTTTTGTTTGTTGCACCTCCCTCCTGTGAGGGTTCGAGTTCCGATGCATTCTCCAAAAAGGAGTTTTATCGCATAAAAAAACAAGCGAGAAAGTTGGATCTTCCCCCCTTGTTAACCCCTACCTCCCATTATCGGGTTGGAAAATTGCCGAGCGAGACATTGCCTATTCATGGTAAATCCTTACTCACGGCTGATTGAGATTTATGGTTCTTCCGGTTGCGGATCGAACAGATTTTCAACTATCCGCTCAAAATCCGCATAGGCTGGGGGGAAAAATCCTGCAAAAAGTTCCCGATTACAATCAGATCTACCATGACATCGAGACCGAGCACCTCCCTCAAAAGTCTTGCCGGTTCGGCTCTATTATCTCCCGGAAAGCTAAATAAAAAATTATTGCGATTGCACCCCACTCGCGTATTGGGAACCGCGCAAACCACCATATTCCCTCGAACCCGTCCCACCGTCAGATATAAGCCCTGTAAGTCTCCCCCATTTGCCTGTAAAATTCCGTTGAGTCTGCGAGTCACCTCATTGCAGCGTTGCGCGGAAAGGTTGGTGAATTCTGTATGGTCTTGATTGGGCCAAGAAATTATGGCAGCAGAACGCCCGCCCTGGTTACTCACTGCTCGAATAGAATACCAATCCGAGGATTTCTGGCATTGAAATGAGCGGAGTTGGTTGGGCGATCGCGCTACACTGGATTGCGCGATCGCCATAGTAGCTGAAATTGCTATCAATCCACTGGCGATCGCGCGGCAAATGGGTTTCAGACTCATAATAGAATTCACTTTCCTCGTTCCACAGGTTTACATAAAAGAGGTGACATCTCGACTCTATTCATAACCGTGACTCGCAGACTCCTGATTGCTGACCCTGGCGGGCGATGGTCAATTTAAAACAGTTCATTGACTAACACTTCCAAATTCAGGTATGGCTGTCCCCCGGACTCCTGAATCACGTTCCCACTGCCCACAACCCCCGCACTGGCAATGCTGCGAAGCATTCTCGAGGGATTGCGGCGATTGTCTTGGTTCAGGGTAAACAACATATTTCTGCTATTACAACCCGATCGCGTATTATTCACCGCACACAATACCGCCTCACCATTCACAATCCCCGCCGTCATGTACAATCCACTCAGAGTACCGCCATTTTCGTCTAAAATCGCATTTAAACGGTTCGTCACTTCGTTGCAGCGTCTTTCTGGCGTATATCCAGAACTGCTAAATTCTTCCGTTTTCCAGACGATCATCGGATCGGAAACCGCACCATTTTTCCGCAGTGCTAACGTCACATACAAATCATCTGTAGAAATCTGGCACTGAAATGACGACAAATCGTTCACAGCCTGAGCCATTGTTTTTTCCGCACTCAGTAACGGAATCTGAGCGGCAACTAAACCAGCCACAGCACATTGGAATAACTTGTTGAGGTTCATGGTGTTCGTTCTCCTTAATCACTGGATAGATGGACAGATAGAATGACGTTTAAACCAGTCAAATTTATCCTGAATTGACCCTATTAATTCCTCCCCCATTACTCCCGCTTCGGTTAAAATCGATGAAGCACTCTTGCTTCCGATGAATATCAGGGGAACAATCCAGCCGATGGCATCCCAGACGGAATTGCCTTATTCGGCTCGGGTTCGGCTGGGATCTTCAGCCCAAGGCGCTTTGCTCGGGCACTCGCGCGACTCGGATGCCCGATAAACCGCTCGGAGACCCGCCAGCCATCCACTAACAACGACGGAAGATCCGGTAGAGAGTTTCGCGTTCCTTGGATAAGCCGGTAAAAAGACACTTTGGTATGGTTTTTCTACCGTCTTTCTTTATGTTATCTCCCTTTGGGATCGCCCTTGGCCGTTAAGGATGCTGTAAAGTCATCGATCCAATATATTGACGATTGTTCCCTAAATTAGAGGGGTTTTTCTGTAAATTTTCGATGAAGATTGCCCAATTCGAGGGCTTATGTAAAATTCCTGTAAAGCGCTCCCTCAGTTGGCGTTACCCTCAAAAAATCTACCCCATCCTAAACTTCATAAAAACCCTGACTTTACTATCGGCATTCCAGGTGCATCCTGCACCCGAAAGCGCCAAATCAGCCGATATAAGCCGGAAAGGTTCATTTTTGGCCGATCGCTCAAGCGGTCATTCTCGCGCCCGTCTCCTCCAACCCTCTGAAGGGCAAGGGTTACAATTGAGCGGGGGGATAAGTAATTCTACGGAAAAAAAAGGGTAAAACCCCTTTCCGGGGGTGCGGCGATCGCGTCTTGAAAAGAAAAGTCCGTGGTTCGCAGACTCTGCGTTGACCACGGACTCTCTGGTGCAACCTGCACCTTCGATTCAGTTGTTTTCCCCAGTAACTAGATGGCTGTTCTATTCCACAAACAAGGCTCGCGATACGGTAGATTCTGATTCGGATTTGGCGGTTTGCTCCGGAATATCCATCACCGGACCGTTTAATGCAATGCTTAACCGTTCGTTTCCTTCCCGAACCGGAGACGGCGAACTGGCGACTTGTTGTGGCGGGGGAGATTCAACCGTAGGCATAACGCTGGATAGGGCCGCCATGAATAATGCCGCGATCGCACCTCCTCCCCATGCCATTCTTCTGTGACGTCGGCGATCGACCCGCCGGAACACTTGCTTCGCTGTCTGTTCCGCCGTTTGCTCGGAGGCGGGCACCGGCAACACCTGCACGCCTTGACGGAGTTTCAACAGTTGGAAATACAACCGCTTCACTTCCGGATCGCGATCGAGCCACTCTTGCACCTGCTGTCGTTGGCTTACCGTTGCTTCGCCATCGATGTACGCACTGAGCAACTCAAACTCCACTTTCTCGTTCAGCCCTTCTGCATGCTTCGCCTTGCGCGCCTCCCATGCCCGTTCCATCTCCGCTTCAGCATCAATGCGGCTAAACACCTGCGCCACAAACGCTTCCACAGGTTTCTCGCAAACCAGCACCGGCATGTCATTCATCCCAGCGCGCAATTTGACCAGTTGCTGATAAAACTGCTGCATCTGTGGCTCGGTTTCCAGCCACCGTTCCACTTGCTCCACTTCCCCAGCACCCAA
>NZ_JAYFEQ010000940.1:0-392 GCF_055795085.1 Phormidium sp. CCY1219
GACTTAGCAATGTTTCAGTTTAATATCCAGCAATATCAGGAGGCATTATCTGGCTTTGAATCTGCTTTGCAGATAGCAGAAACCTTGGATGAGGATACTGGAAAAATTTATAAAATTGCCAATTCTCAGTATATGTTGGGGCGATGCTACGGGAGTTTAAAGCAGCCAGAAGTAGCAATTTCTTGGTATGAGAAAGCCGTTGAGTTGTATGTGGAAATTAAGGATACGAAATGGGCTTTATCGGGATTGGAATATCTGATTAATTTGTATCGGGAGTTCAAACAGGATGAACAGGTTATTGCCTCTTACCAGCGGCGGTTAGAGATTTTTCGGGAATTGGGCGATCGCATTGCGGAATACAGCTCGCTTTACGACTTAGCAATGTTTCAGTT
>NZ_JAYFEQ010000941.1:0-422 GCF_055795085.1 Phormidium sp. CCY1219
ACTGGAAAAATTTATAAAATTGCCAATTCTCGGTATATGTTGGGGCGATGCTATGGGAATTTAAAGCAGCCAGAAACAGCCATTTCTTGGTATGAGCAAGCGGTTGAGTTGTATGTGGAAGTTAAGGAGACAAAGTGGGCTTTATCGGGATTAGAATATCTGGTGAATTTGTATCGGGAGTTGAAACAGGATGAACGGGTTATCTCGTCTTACCAGCGATGGTTAGAGATTTTCCGGGAAACGGGCGATCGCGTTGCTGAATATAGTTGTCTATACGAGTTAGCACGATTTCAGTTTAATATCCAGCAATATCAGGATGCTTTATCTGGGTTTGAAGCTGCTTTGCAGATAGCGGAATCCTTGGATGAGGATACTGGAAAAATTTATAAAATTGCCAATTCTCGGTATATGTTGGGGCGATG
>NZ_JAYFEQ010000942.1:0-228 GCF_055795085.1 Phormidium sp. CCY1219
CCCACAGTTTCAGGGTGTTATCGTCTGATGCAGAAACCGCCCCAGTGCCGTCCGGGGTGATGGCCACTGCCATTACCAGGTCACTATGCCCGGTGAGGGTGGCCCGTTCCGACCCAGTGGCCAAGTCCCACAGTTTCAGGGTGTTATCGTATGATGCAGAAACCGCCCCTGTGCCGTCCGGGGTGATGGCCACTGCCCTTACCCGGGCACTATGCCCGGTGAGGGTGG
>NZ_JAYFEQ010000943.1:0-2568 GCF_055795085.1 Phormidium sp. CCY1219
CTTGGGTTTCGCCCGCTAGAAGGTGATAGCGATCGCTTCAATCAGGCGATCGCGCGCGCGACAGGCGCAAGAGACACTAAATCCGACCTTCTCGCGCTTTTGCTAAATCACCTGCTAGAGGTGTGCGATCGCCTCCAAATAGATCCGAAGGAAGCGATCGCAAGAATTTTTCAGAAATAACTGTTAGAACTAACAGTTATTTAGAGTCATTCAACTGGCGGAAGTTTTTCGATTGGGTTTTTTTGTTCTTCCATCAAACAAGCAATTTCATGGGGATTCAAATTATCCAAACAAACCATTTCCCGGGTGCCCTGCAAATCAATCAACCGACTGACATTTTGCGGGTCTTCGAGCATAGATGCTGCTTGTTCGATTACCTCCCAGTTGGTTCGTTCCGCCCAATCCCATTTCAGGCTATAATAGTTAATTGGCCTCAACACCCCGGTTTCATCGGGTTTCTGACCGGAATGCTTGACGAATTCGGGAATAAAAATTCCCTCGGCTGGCTCAATTCCCCGAGCCTGCACGGATACTACCAAGCGATTAAAGTCATTCAGGCTGCGCCCTTTAATGTAAGTTACCATCACCACATTATGGGGCATTTCTCCGGCTTCAGCCACGAACCAAATTTGTCCCCAAAGGGTGTTTTTTGTTTGGCCAAGATTGCCGAAAAATTTGCTAAACTTCAAAATAGTCATGGCTATTTTAGAGCCGTATTCTTCGTCGCCAGTCGTCCATTTGCCAGATTGGCAGTTATTGCGCAAGGCAAATGGCATTTCTGGCAAGATTAAAGCGTTTTCTGTTGGAGCACCAAAAACCGATAAAGTTGGTTTGCTGTTGTTGTCCATTTTCCTTTTTTTCCTCTTTTCTGTACTCAACTAGGGACTAAACCCTATCCTCCCATCTGCAGCTGGGAGGATGCGATTTAGTTAATTCCTACCAACAGAACGCCATACCTCTCCATTCCAACGAAAATGTCCTTTCGGTGATAGTATTTCTATTTTGTGGCCTTGATTGTGCAATCGTCGTGTTCGTTCGTTAATTTCTTCGTAATACACTGCCTGATCGGCAAATGAATTCGTATCGGTATTGTAAAAACTCCACAGGTCGTTGTTATTCCTGATTACTCGATAGGTGTACGTTTTTTGTGGAATTTTTGCCTTTTGGAGATTTATTGAAGCAGAAAATAAGTTATTCATATCTACTTCTTCGTTCTCTTCATTTTTGGGTTTTTCTTCCCAAAAACTACAATTTTTGTAATCCGAGTTATTTTTTAACTCGCGACAAGCACGAGCAATATTTTCCTCGGTTTGCAATGGATTTCCTTGGCTGTAAATTCTCCGATTTGAATAGGTAAATCTGTTGTTCGGTTGCGGATGTATCAATCCAAAGCAAGCGGTGATTCTTTGTTTGTTTGCCCGGTCCTCTACTTCCCCTAGGACCTTAAAATCGTATCCACTATCACCGCTTTCTGCTCGGAGTTGACAACCCGGAAAGGGGGAATATCCGTTGCAAAGTTGTACCAACTTTACGCTTGCTGGCTCTGCTTTTTGGATTTTTTGGGGATGTGCTGGGATTATTTGTTTCTCAAGCAGCTTTTTC
This sequence comes from Phormidium sp. CCY1219, assembly GCF_055795085.1. Classification (NCBI taxonomy): domain Bacteria; kingdom Bacillati; phylum Cyanobacteriota; class Cyanophyceae; order Oscillatoriales; family Oscillatoriaceae; genus Phormidium; species Phormidium sp. CCY1219. The sequence continues at coordinate 1,603 of NZ_JAYFEQ010000943.1, forward strand.
GCTGCCTTAATTTGTTGAAATTCCGTTTGAAGCATCAGTTGATGCTTGCACCGGCCTCCAATTAATCCAGTGTTTTTCCGCCATGCCGGACATGTGCAGTCCTGTTCTGACGTAAAGTAAACTTGATTTTCTTTGGAATTATTGCTCCCTGAAAGTGGACGAACTTCATACACCTCCTGGCTGACTTTTTCGATTGCATAAATCGGCAATCCGTTTAGGCTACACCGCCGCGACATTATTCGATTGTCTTTTGTTTTGAATCGTACTATCGGAATGAAAATTTTTTCTTCCAATACTATGTGGCCACGATGCCACACTTTTTGATTTTTTTGCTCTACACTTAAACTTAGTGCTTGTTTGGAATCTTTCCAGTGTTTTATTTGATTCCACAAGGCACTATAATAAGCCTTGTCGCTTTTGAAAAAGCCGAAAACTACTTTTGCCATCGTTAATCTCCTTAGTCTACTTGCATTGATTTCATTGGATCCAAGTACCTTGCCCAATCTGTCTCTCCTGAAGCAAGGTGAAAAGGATCCTTATTGAATTTTCAAGGTTCTTGTCTTAACCACACTTTTATTATTGCACGGGGTCAGGCAAAAAGCAAGGGGTTGTAACTTTTCTTTACAATCTTTTTTAGGGAGACCCCGTGCTAGAATAGAGTAAGTACATGAGGAGGCTCCAATGGGAAGAGGAAGACCCGGGGGAAATCCTGAGCTGGAAAAATTCCAGTTTCAGAAAGGCGATCGCCCAGAGTCTTTGAAATCGAAGCTATCGATTTGGATCGAGCCATCGATGGTCGAAGCGCTCAAGCAAAATGACAACTGGCGCGATGAAGTGAGGCGGGCGATCGCGCAGATCGTCAAGCAGCGTGGGCAACTCTCGGAAGAACTTCGAGAGTATTACGGAATAGAAAATTAGCAATCTGCAAATATCACCTCCGTAATGGAGGTGATATTTTTTGTTCGT
>NZ_JAYFEQ010000944.1:0-1049 GCF_055795085.1 Phormidium sp. CCY1219
CCCCCACGGCGGCGGTGAGATGCCGTGGGGCAACCACAGCAGCGATTCCACCCCCAATCCAACCGCAAAAGCAAGCGAGGCCCAAGTGCCAGATCCTTTCCCGGAAAAGCAACGAGAGCTAGAACTTGACGGCTTTAAATCGGCTGGACAATCGGAAGCCGGAAACGAAATCCACAAGCCATCGGGAACCTTAACTGACCGAACGCAAGCAATTGACCGCGCCGCATACGCTCCGCGGCCCAAAATATTAAAATCCGACACGCTAAATACTTTTGCACGCGCACAAGCCGCACGCACAAACGCATCGACCCCGCGCTGGCAACCCACTGAAATCGGTACATCAGCTGGTACAGCAGCAATCGCCGCGGAAATATTATCAGCAGCGATCGCATCCGGCGATCGCCGCGACCCGGAAAATCCCACTGCCGAACTCCTGGCGATCGCCTCATGTGCTTCTATCGGCAAGCGAATAATCTCACTGGACATAGTACATCCTTAACTCGACTCCTTTATTATAGCACGGGGTCGGGCAAAAAAGCAACAGAAAAAGCAACAGAAAAAAAGATGACGAAAAAGTCAACACCAAAAACCAAAAAAACACAAAAAAAACCAAAAAAAACCCAAAAAACCCCCACAAAAGCCTGACCCCGTGCTATAATAAAAACAGGAAAGGAGGGGAGGAAAGGCGAGAGCCGAGGAAACCGAGGACCCACCGGGCAGGCCAAGGGGACCAGGCAGCAACCGAGCAACCCACCACCGGCACCAAGGCAACCGCCAACGCCCGGAAAGGCGGAAACCGAGGGAAGAAAGGGAAAGGGGAAAAGGGAACGGCACGGACGGGACCGAAAGGCAAAGGCGCCACCCGATAGGCCCAGCAACAGGACCCACACCCCCACCCACAAAAAACCCAAGGCACCGGGGAGCGAAAAAACGGCCAAGGCCACGGCCAAGGCCAACGCCCCCAAAGCCGCACGGGGACCCCCACCCACACACACGCGGGGACCCCCACCCACACACACGCGGGGACCCCCACCCACACACACGCGGGG
>NZ_JAYFEQ010000945.1:0-1241 GCF_055795085.1 Phormidium sp. CCY1219
CCTTTTAACGGCGCTTCTAGGGGGTCGTCGGTGAGGAAGGCAACGGCAATTACCCCCGTCAGTTTTTGGCAAAAGGCGATGAGTTCTGGGGTGGGTTGGGTCGGGGTGGAAACCGTTTCGCTACCGAAGAGGATGGCACGGTGGGGGAGGAGGTTACGGCGTTTTAGGGTTTTGAGGTGGCGGCGCAGTTCAGCGGGGGTGGCGGGTTCCGGGGGGTCTTCGTCGGGACAGGTGATTTCCCAAATCAGTTCGCTGAGGGTGAGGGCGATTTCCGGTTCGCGGGTTTCGTCAGCGAGGAGGTCGGCGTTGAGGCAATACAGGGGCAGGTGTTGCAGGGATTCCCAGGTGAGTGGAGAGGCGAAAGAGGGTTCGCCACTATGGGGGGTTTGTTCGGTGACTTCGGGATGGGGGGTGGTGGGGGGATTGTGCCATGCTTGGTAAAATTCGGGATAGGGGAGATTTTCGGCACAGTTCCAGATGAGGTTGTAGCATTCCTCGAATCGTTTAAAGTTGTTTTGGTAAACTTCATCGCCGAGGTTGTCTTTTAAGGCGGTGACAACTCCTGCATATTGTTGGGGTGTGGTGAGAATTTTCCCTAAAATCTTTGCCGCCCGCTTCCGAGTAGCTTTATTCTCAGTAGTGGCGAGAAGATTGACCAACGCCGCAACTGCTTCTGGCTTCCCTTGTCCGATTTTCCCTAAAATCTTTGCCGCCTGCTTCCGGGTGGCTTTCTTTTCAGCAGTGACCAGAAGATTGATCAACGCCGCAACAGCCTCGGGATTTCCTTGTCCGATTTTCCCTAAACTCTTAGCCGCCTGCATCCGGGTATCTTCATCCTCCGTGGTGGAGAGAAGATTAACCAAAGCAGCGATCACCTCGGGATTTCCAGGGTCGATGTTCCTTAAACTCTTAGCCGCCTGCATCCGGGTATCTTCATCCTCCGTGGTAGCGATAACTTTGACCAAGGCAGCAATGGCTTGAGGATTTCCTTGTCCGATTTCCCCTAAACTCTCAGCCGCCTGCATCCGGGTATATTCATCCTCAGTGGTGGAGAAAAGATTGACCAACGCAGCAATGGCTTGAGGATTTCCTTGTCCGATTTTTTCTAAACTCCAAGCCGCCTCCTCAAAGGTATCGTCATCCTCAGTGGTAGCGATAAGATTAACCAACGCAGCAATGGCTTGAGGATTTCCTTGTCCGATTTCCCCTAAAATCTCTGCCGCCTGCCTCCGAGTATAGTT
>NZ_JAYFEQ010000946.1:0-257 GCF_055795085.1 Phormidium sp. CCY1219
AGAAAGTTTGGGGAAAATTGGCGCGGGCAATCCACAGGCAATCGCCGGGTTAGTCAATTTAATCGCCGAGTCTGAATTTGAATTGACCCGCAGGCTAGCGGCAGTAAGTTTGGGGAAAATTGACCCCGGCAATCCACAGGCAATCGCCGGGTTAGTCAATTTAATCGCCGAGTCTGAATTTGAATATACCCGCTGGCTAGCGGCAGAAAGTTTGGGGAAAATTGGCGCGGGCAATCCACAGGCAATCGCCGGGTTAG
>NZ_JAYFEQ010000947.1:0-1613 GCF_055795085.1 Phormidium sp. CCY1219
GGCTAAAGCCGCACGTTCGTTTTTCCTCCCCCGGCTAAAGCACGGGGGTTTCCAAACGTATCGGAGGTTATCATGATAAAGATTACAGGAGGTACAAAGTAAGTGACGCCCGATAATAGCAAAGAAGAAGTCCGCACGCAAATAGACGCGATAAATATCCAGGTGGAACGCAGCGGCCACTTGACCCCGATCGCCGAAATTTCCCCGGTGGAAGTAGCGGGAACCAAAATTTCTCAAGCTACGGTGCGCGGAAGTCATCGCCTCGCCGAGCTAGACCCCCACATCGGCGACACCGCGATCGTGCGCTATCGGGGCAAAGAAGAAATGCCCGAAATTGTGGCCGTGGTGCCGGAAGAACGCCCCGCCGGCGCTCGCCCCTTTCACATGCCCGTCCACTGCCCCGAATGCGGCTCCCCCTTGGTAAAAGACCATAATGAGGAAACGAGCTGTATTAACTCATCTTGTCCGGCAATTCTCCCCGCAACCCTGCTCAATTGGGCCAGTCGCGATGCCTTGGAAATTAATGGGATGGGGGAAAAACTGATGCAGCAGCTCCTCGAGAGCGGATTGGTCCGCTCTGTAGCAGATCTGTACGACTTAACCGCCGAGCAACTGGTGAGGTTAGAGCGCATGGGGAAAAAATCGGCGAAGAATTTGCTCAAAGCAATTTCTAAATCTACCTCATTGCCCTGGTCGAAAGTATTATCCGGTTTGGGGATTCCCGGAATCGGTCGCACCCACGCTAAATTGCTCAGCGATCGCTTTTCTACCGTATCCGCACTCTCTAACGCCGATATGGACACGATTTCTTCCATCGAGCGCCTCGGTCCTGATGTGGCTCGCGCGGTCTATTACTGGTTCCGGATCGAAGCCAATCAAACCTTAGTCCAACAATTGTCCGCCGCTGGATTACAACTGCCCCAAGTGGAGTTACCCGAGGCGATCGCCCCCACAGTGACCCCGGAAACCGCTCGGGAGGAAATGGCACAACCTTCGCCCCCCGTGGCCACACAACCCCCACAACCCCCCACCTCCGAACCGCGATCGCAAGCCGACGCGGACGCGCCTCCTTCCGAATCCTTGCCATCCAACTTAGAACAACCCGCAATCCAGCAAAATTCTCAACTCCAATTAGAATTAGAGGAAACCCGCACTCGCTTAGAACAAGCAGAACGCAATTCCTCCGAACTGCACTCTCAACTAACAGCAACCCGCCAGCGCTTAGAGGAGACAGACTCCCATTCCTCTCAACTCAATTCTGAGTTAGAACAAACCCGAAATCGCTTACAACAGGCAGAAGGGAATACCTCCCAACTTGAATCCCAGTTAAATGAAACCCGCTCCCAGTTAGAGCAAGCGAATCAACGCGCTTCTCAACTGCAATCGGATTTAGAACAAGCCCATCAAACTGATTCTCAATTCCAATCTCAACTCGATGACGCGCGCTCCGAATTAGAGCAAACCAATCAACGCGCCGAGCAGTTGCAATCTCAACTCGATGACGCGCGCTCCGAATTAGAGCAAACCAATCAACGCGCCGAACAGTTGCAATCTCAACTCGATGAAGCGCGCTCCGAATTAGAGCAAGGCAATCAACGAGCCGAACAGTTGCA
>NZ_JAYFEQ010000948.1:0-329 GCF_055795085.1 Phormidium sp. CCY1219
AGAACCCGTGAGGCAGAACCGAAAAAATGGGCGAGTTTACAAAATCGGTTGGGTAATATCTACTCTGACGATGTTCCCGGAGACAAAGCGGAAAACTTGGAAACCGCCATTCGTTACTACGAAGCGGCATTAGAAGTCTATACCCGTGAAGCCTATCCCCAAGATTGGGCAATGGTACAAGTGAATCTGGGCGGAACTTATCGCAACCGAATCGAAGGAGACAAACTAGAGAACTGGCATCAGGCAATTGCTTGTTATGAAGCGGCATTACAGGTGAGAACCCGTGAGGCAGAACCGAAAAAATGGGCGAGTTTACAAAATCGGTTGGG
>NZ_JAYFEQ010000949.1:0-674 GCF_055795085.1 Phormidium sp. CCY1219
GACTTAGCAATGTTTCAGTTTAATATCCAGCAATATCAGGAGGCATTATCTGGCTTTGAATCTGCTTTGCAGATAGCGGAATCTTTGGATGAGGAGAGTGGAAAAACTTATAAAATTGCCAATTCTCAGTATATGTTGGCTCGATGCTATGGAAAATTAGAGCAATTCCATAATGCAGTAGAGAACTATGAGCTATCCAGGAAATCTTATCGGGAAGTCAATGATATCAAGTGGATGGCTGCTGCTTCTCATTATTTGGCTAATATTTATTTCTATGATTATCCCATAGAAAAAGCAGAAAGTATCGAACAAGCAATTAGGATTTATCAAGAAAATTTAACTGCTTACTCCCGTGAAACTTATCCCAAAAATTGGGCAATGACTCAGAAGACTTTGGGTCATGCTTACTCTAAGCGCATTCGCGGAGATAAAGCGGAGAATTTGGAAACCGCAATTGCCTGTTATGAAGCAGCATTAGAAGTCTATACATGTGAAGAGTATCCCAAAGATTGGGCAATGGTACAATTCAATCTGGGCGGAACTTATCGCAATCGAATCGAAGGAGACAAACTAGAGAACTGGCATCGGGCAATTGCCTGTTATGAAGCGGCATTACAGGTGAGAACCCGTGAGGCAGAACCGAAAAAATGGGCGAGTTTACAAAATCGGTTGGG
>NZ_JAYFEQ010000950.1:0-274 GCF_055795085.1 Phormidium sp. CCY1219
ACGGATTCTCGGGGAAAGGAATTACAAGTAAAGCAGCAAAATGTTTGCATGTGAGTGCTTTTGGCACTCTGGAACAAGGGTAGGTAGGGTGGGCATTGCCCACCCTACTCTGGAACAAGGGTAGGTAGGGTGGGCAATGCCCACCCTACGGTTGTATCCCGGTTTCCTTGAGAAAGTGAATCGAAAATCTGTCGGTAGGAGGATACGGATTCTCGGGGAAAGGAATTACAAGTAAAGCAGCAAAATGTTTGCATGTGAGTGCTTTTGGCACTCT
>NZ_JAYFEQ010000951.1:0-33872 GCF_055795085.1 Phormidium sp. CCY1219
TCGTAGGGCTTAGGCTGGTCAGCTACCTAAAGTCAGGGGCTAGAAGCCCCGTCTCTTTAGAGCGGGGTGCTGACTTGGCTGCTCCTGATTGACGCCCTCCGGGTTTAGCAACCATTGAGTTGTTCTACTCGAGGGAGTCGAAATTCGTTCTTTCTATTTATATCGCATTTTTCCAGTTTTATAACCAGTTTTTACAATAATTAACACAATTGCTAGTTTTTAGTGTTAACTCGGGGCGCGTCGGCAGGGGAGTGCAAAACTCGATACGCCCTCCCAGCGCCCGTTATGGGCGTATATCCGAGAATGAGCTTGGCCGAAAATGGCCCCAAAGCATCGAGAAAATTTCGCAGTTAAAGGGAAGCGAATCCCTCGGGAGAGCGATCGCTCCCCCAAAGGTTACAAAATATTAAAATATCGTTAAATAATCGATTGACAAACCGGGAGGGTACCCCCATCAGTTATAATACAAAAATTCGAGCGGAGAGGCTCACGAATCTGCGAGAGCGCCCTCTCCAATCCTTGCGAGAAACCTCACCCCGGCGATTAAATCCTCAACCAACCATGAATCAGAAGTTATTGTATAGAAATTCCCTGGCGCTTTTGTACCAAAAGTATCCAGAAGCAGCGGCAGCCCTCGCTTGTGGCATTCTCCTGTGCGGAGGATGGTTAGCGCTGCACTTCGGCGGGGTCGGAGTCGCCCTGTTACTGTTAAGCGCCGGCTATTGCATCGGCGGCTATCAAAGTGCGAAGGAAGGACTCGCCACTTTATGGGAAGAAAAAGAACTCGATGTAGATTTACTGATGATCGTTGCCGCCTTGGGGGCGGCGGCGTTAGGATTATGGCAAGCAGACTACTTCTTAATTATCGATGGAGCGGTGCTGATTTTGATTTTTGCGATTAGCGGTGCGTTAGAAGATATTGCCATGCAGCGAACCGATCGCAACATTCGCACCTTGATGGCGGTGACGCCGGATACAGCGCGGGCGATCGTGGGCGGAGAAGAACGAGAAATCGCGATCGCACAGTTACAAATCGGCGATATCGTCTTAGTCAAACCCGGAGAACTGATTCCCACCGATGGTGAGATAGTAGAAGGAAAGGGGTCGGTGAATCAAGCCCCAATTACCGGCGAATCGTTACCGGTAGATAAAACCATCGGCGATCGGGTCTTTGCCGGCACCTTAAATGGCAATGGAGTCTTGCGCGTCAGCGTCGATCGCGCCCCAGAAAGCAGCCTGATTCAGCGCGTCATTCGCTTAGTCGAACAAGCACAAACCGACGCCCCTCCCTCCCAAGAATTTATCGAGGCATTCGAGCGAACCTATGCTAAAGTTATTGTAGCGGTGGGATTGCTGCTCGCGTGGGTGCCGCCGATTTGGTTTGGCTGGAGCTGGGAAACCACCATTTACCGCGCATTAATCTTTTTAGTTGTCGCCTCTCCTTGTGCATTGATGGCATCAATTATGCCTGCCTTACTCTCCGGAATTGCCAATGGAGCAAGACAGGGAATTTTATTTAAAAATGGCGCGCAGTTAGAAAAAATCGGCACGGTAAAAGCAGTGGCATTTGATAAAACCGGAACCCTGACCACTGGCGACATTCAAGTAAAGCGAATTATCCCCGCCAGCGGATACTCGGAAAGCGAAGTATTGCGCTTAGCCGCCGCCTTAGAATCCTGTTCCGAACATCCCATCGGTGAAGCGATCGCCAGTACCGCCAAAGCCCAATCCCTCTCCTGGGAAGCCGCCACTCAAGTGCAAGCGCAAACCGGGCACGGGATTTCCGGAGAAGTAGGCGACGAAAAAATTTGGGTAGGAAAAAGCAGTTTTTTGCGCGATATCGTTCCCGAATTGCCTCAAGAATTGTGCCAAAAAAGCGCCTGTTTAGAATCCGTTGGACAAACCGTAGTTTGGGTAGCAAAATCCGGGAAAATTATCGGCTTAATTTCCCTCGCCGACACCCTGCGCCCTCACGCCCGCCCAATGATGAAACGGTTAAAGAAACTGGGCATCCAACAGATAGTCATGCTCACCGGCGACAACCAACAAACCGCCAATAGCGTCGCCAGAGAACTGGGCATCGATCGCTTCTATGCCGACTTGCTTCCCGAAGAGAAACTCACCGTTATTCGACAGCTTCAGAAACAGTATCAAACCGTAGCAATGGTGGGAGATGGGATTAACGATGCTCCCGCTTTAGCCTTAGCCAATATCGGCATTGCAATGGGCGGGGCGGGAAGCGATGTTGCCTTAGAAACTGCCGATATCGTGTTAATGGCAAATCGGCTAGAGAAACTCGATCGCGCCATTGAGTTAGGGCGTCGCGCCAATCGGATTATCAAGCAAAATATGGCCTTTGCTCTCGGGTTTATCGCCCTATTGTTAATCGCCAATTTTGCCGGGAGTCTCAACATGCCCCTGGGGGTGATGGGACATGAGGGTTCTACTTTGTTAGTCACTCTCAGCGGATTGCGCTTGCTGAAAAACTGGGACTAAACTCCTAAAAAGCGGGCGATCGCCCGCTTTAATTCGTTATCCACCGACGGCGATTTTAACTCTTACACAAAGTCCCCAATCGCCTCCAATACAGCAGCGGGATATTCTTCGTGCATTCCCAAAGAACCGGGACGCACTTCTGACAGCACTCCCGGTAACTGCGTCAGGGTTTGCATTTCGGTTCTCGACCCCGAGGGAACGCGATCGCCGATAATCACTTTCACCGGCACCGGTAAGGGTTGAAAGTATCCGAGAAACTCGGCGCGATCGCTTGCCGGATCCAGGGTGCCGGTAACAAAAGCCACCGGTGCAAATCTACCCCCCGCGTGTTGGGTATTCTCCTGTTTCTGCGCGATAAACTCCGGGGTTAAATGTGCCTTATCCACAAACACATGCTGTTCGTACATGAATTGCAAAAAGGCCGGTTGGGTATTGAGATCGTAAAGCAAATCGCCAAGAACCGGGGTGCGAACCATTTCTCGGACAAAATCTCGCACCGGATCCGGCACTCCCATAACCCGCAGGGGACCGCGCCACGTGGGGGCGACTAACACCACTTTGTCTACCCGTTCTGGCTGCATTTTCGCCAGTCGCATGGCGTACCCGGAAGCATGACCCGCCGCTACAATCGCGATCGGGCGATCGAAGGTGGATGCAACGAAATCCGCCAGAAATTGATGGTATAATTGCGGGCAATAGTCGAGGGCGGGGCGATCGGAGTCGCCAAATCCCGGCCAATCTAAGGCCACCACTTGAAAGCGATCGGATAATCCTGCGGCAATTTCGCGCATTTCCCCGCGACTGGACACGGTACTCAGCGCCGGAAGCAACAGCATCGGCGTCCCTTCTCCCCGCGTTTCGTAAGCAACCGCGATCGCTTGCTGGTTCCAGTGCCAAACATACTTCTGCTTCGTCCCCCCAATGCTAGTATAGCTGGAAGCTACGTTGGATGGCGTTGATTGCGTGGTTCCGGTCTTCGTCATAATTGCTCAAACAAAACTCGATTACGGCTATCTATTATCTTATCTCATATCCGCTCATTCCATAAGTCTGAAAAATCCCCTGGGTCAGGGTAGGGCTAAATGCGGACTGAGCTGCTCCTACGCGGGCTAGTTTCGATGGGTAATCCACCGGACAGGATATAATCCACCGGAAACCCATCGAAAAATCGCCTTAATCCGGAGAATTTTCTCGGACTTCTTGCACGGTTAAATTCAGCGCTTCCGCAACTTGTTCCACGGTTAATCCCATTGCTAATAACCGGGGAATTGAATCGCGGCGCGCCCGTTCTGCATTTTCCGCCCGTTGGCGTTCGGCTTCGGCCCGTTGGCGTTCGGCTTCGGCCCGTTCGGATCCGGTGAGCAAGAGATTCCCGCGATCGTCCCACCAGCGCAGCCACAGTTGGGTTTGGTTTTGATAGCTACCGTGCCACAACCCCAATTCTACCCCTAAAGGTTCGATCGCATAGTGTCCGCGATCGTTGGGAGACATTTTCTGATAAGAAAAGCCATTGACTAAGCGATAAACTTCTAACTTGCCATTGTTAATTTCGTAAATCCCGTAGTAGGGAACTTTCACGATTTGTTCGTAAACCCAGAATTTTCCCGGTTTGGTCGGTTCTCCCGTTTCGCCTCGTCTTAATGGGGTGCGATCGCGTTCTGCTTCCCCATTTCCCGAAGCAAATTCTAAGGCAATTAGCGGCGAAATATATTCTCGCCACAGCACATAGGAACGGCGAATTTGACCGTCAAGTTTTGGGGGAACATTGGGAACGTAGAACCAATCCGGGGCCTCCGCTCCTTTTTCCGGGGGGTCGGTTTCGCGCCAATAAATGCCGCAATCTTGCCCGATCGCATATTGTCCGTCGGGATGAATGCGTTGCAATACTGGCCCGAGGGAATCGGTGAGCAAAATGCTTTGTGGATGCTCCTGAAAGTTTTTCACAAAAGTACCATCCGACTCGGGTAACTGAGTGTGGTCGGGAAAGGGAGGGGGTAAAATAGTAGGGTCAAGGCTTTGGGTCATGGATTTCCTCCTGATGGGTTGCCTTGTCAATCCGATTTTATCAGTTTAGCACCAGGCATGTGGAAAAAACAGAAGCGCCAGCATTAGGAAAAGATGCCCTTGGTCGCCGATTGGGTATTGCCCCTCGGTCTGACAAGCGATCGCGAAAAACCGAGTGCCTTTTTTTTATATTTTAAACTATAATTAAACCAGAGCGGTCTTTGAAAAAATTCTGTAGTTTCGCAGAGACGCTAAAACTGAGGCGATAGTCGGAGAAGTGTGTATGGTTTCCCACGCTAAAAAAATCGTTTACCCCGACAGTGACGGACAGCCAATCGCAGATAACACCCTTCAATTTCGCTGGATTGTGACCATCACAGAAAACCTGAAACTGCTGTTAGGCGACAATCCGGATGTTTTTGGAGCCATTTGCGCTGGTATCCGGTGGAAGGAAATAACAAACTTACGCCCCAGACCTGTTGGATGTAACCGCCAAAAACCGATCGCGGGTCTCCACGAGCGGTATTTTTCAGGAAGTGAGATATATAGAATTTTGTAGCACTTTCATCCATAAAAAAATGGCTGACTAAAAAGCAGCCAAATCATTTTGCATATCGAATGTAGGGAGGGATAGTTTCCTGAAGTTCCCAGCATCCTCTGGGAACCCCAGTCAAAGGAATCTCGATATCATCCCATGATTTGACAACGGCCTGGATCGGGTAAGATGTTAGCGGAATGTGGGGGGATGACGAATTAAGGTGAGAAACTCGTGACGAGTTTTCGGATCTTCAGCAAATAGACCCCGCATGGCACTGGTAACCGTCCAAGAACCCGGTTTTTCTACGCCGCGCATCACCATGCACATGTGGGTGGCCTCCACCACCACAGCAACCCCTTGAGGTTTGAGCAATCCTTCGATCGCATCGGCGATTTGTGCGGTTAAGCGTTCTTGCACTTGCAAGCGTCGCGCATACATTTCACAAATTCGGGCAATTTTAGACAATCCAACCACCCGACCTTGTGGAATATAAGCAACGTGAACGCGACCGAGGATCGGCAGAATATGGTGTTCGCAGGAGCTAAAGATATCGATATCCCGAATCAACACCATTTCATCGGTATTTTCTGTAAAAACTGCGCCATTGAGCAATTCGTCAAGGGACTGATGATATCCCTGGGTTAAAAATTTTAACGCTTTGACCATTCGTTTAGGAGTATCGACCAATCCTTCGCGATCGGGATTTTCTCCCAGTCCAATCAGCAGCGTTCGCACTGCCTGAATCATTTCTAATTCAGATACCTGGGATTGAATATTCTCTGAAACAGAAGAGCGCACAGAGGCGGCAGACATTCCATTGGGAAAACTAGATAAACTCATTAGCTTACTGTCCATAAAAAACCGTAAAAGTTAACAACCAAACCCCAGGAGATGGCCAGGGGATTAAGCCATTCTTTTGGATGGCGACTCGAATCGGGCATCGTCAGGGTTTAAGGCGAATGCAGTGAAGAAGTATTTTGCAAGACCATTGCTTTTTGTTGTAACTTCTTAAATATATTGTAAAAGCCATTAGACCGAGAGGGGGTTAAACTGACAGGTAAGCCAGTTTGGTGAATAAAGCTAGGGGATAGGTTGATAATTTCTGTGGGAGTTAGTCCATTTAAGCCTTCGATTAACAAGGCGAGCAATCCCTTAGATATCTGAGCATCGGAATCTCCTTGAAAATAGATTTTTCCGTTCTGGAAGTAAGCGGTAATATAAACTTGGGAAATGCAGCCAGGGACTTTGTTTTCTGGACTTTTGCCTTCTTCGGGAAAAGGTGGTAGATGTTTGGCGTACCACAGCAACTGTTCGTAACGCTTTTTGACATCGGAGTGGCGCTGAAAGCGTTGGACGATTTGAGCTAGTTTTTCTGGTAAAGGTGCAGACATGGCAGAGATTTTCTTAACAAATACAACAGGGTTGGGTTTAGGTTTGATGCGGAGAAGAAAGGCTTAATTAGGCCAAGAGCGGGCAAATTTTTGACCGGGATTGGATTGAGACCAAATGAGTAATTCTCCGTTAGCACCAGCAGCGGCGAGAAATTCATTTTTGGGATGCCATGCTAAACAGGAAAAACCATCTGGCGCACCGGGAAGCATTTGCCACACCTGTTCTGCATCGTACCAGATACAGACTTGACCGTCCTCGGCGGCGGAGGCGAGATGAAACGTTTGCGGTTGAAAGGCGATCGCCTGAACCACGTCGAGATGTCCGCTTAATTCCCAACCGTCCCATCCGATACTTTCGTCGAACTGCTTTTCCCAGATTGTCACTTGTTCCGCACTGGCGATCGCCAGCAACGGCGCACCAAGTGTAGTGGGTCGATCGGACCAGGCCAGTTGCCGCACTTTGCCCTCAAACCCGAGCATACTCCAAGAGTCAGGATTGCTGAAAGACAGCACAAGCACCGAGTTATCGAGATTTCCAGCAGCAAGAAACTCTCCATCTACAGACCAAGCGATCGCCACTGATGCTGACGGTAGATCTAAGTGATAAGGCGACTTGTGCCAATCTCGCCGATCCCAAACTTTTACCCCTAGATTGCCGCCGATCGCCAAATATTCTCCACCGGGTTGCCAAGCGATCGCTAAAATGCTAGAGGTCTCAAAATTCAGCCTCGCCAGATTTTCTTTTCTCCCTGCATCCCAGACGATCGCTTCGGATCCCACATTAAATGCGAGCCAATTTTCTTTTGGACTCCAGCATAATTTATCGATCCAATTCCCCCATTCTAGAGTGGCTATTAATTCCCCTTCTTTTGCATCAACTTGCCAAACTTTTACCTTTCCCTCTTGTCCACCTGCTGCGACAAACTTTCCATCACCGGAAATCGAGATACAATCCATCGACCCCCCGGTTTTATCTTGCAAGTATTTCAACGATGGCTCCGGGAAATTGTCACATACTACCACCTCACCCGCTGCGGAAATTGCCGCTAAAAATTTTCCGTCTGGCGACCAAGTTAAACCAGTCACGTAATCGGATAACATAGCTTGCCAGTGTTTTCGCCAAGGAGGCGAAACGCCGATTTTGGGTTGCTTATCTTGTCCTAAACTAAACAACTTTTTAGCCCCTCTTCTAATTGGATTTTGTTCAATTCGCGACCGATAAATACCAGTTCGTTTTTGCGGGTTTCTTGGGGTTTCCACCGTCGGTCACGAGCGCCATCAAATAACATATGCACCCCTTGGAACACAAAGCGATCGTCTTCCCCAGCCAGATGGAAAATTCCCTTCATCCGAAAGATGTTCTGCCCTTGATTTTGCAACAATTCCGCCAGCCAGTTGTTGAGCTTCTCTCCATCCAATGCACCGGGTTCTACCAGGGCGATGGAACTCAAGGTTTCATCATGTTCGTGGGCGTCTTCAGTTAAAAAATTTGGAGCGATTTCCAGCGCTCGATTGAGGTCGAAAGCGCTGACTCCCAGGAGGGCATTCATCTCCACTTGACTCTGGTGAGTGCGATAGATTTTAGCGAGTGCATTTATCCTTCGGATTCGCTTTTCTAGTCTGACTAATTCTTCTTCGTTAGCTAGGTCAATTTTGTTAATTAAAATGACATCAGCAAAGGCGAGTTGCTCCTGCAATTCGCTGCTTTCCCAGTGCTGCCAAATATGTTTGGCATCCACCAGGGTCACTACTGCATCGATCGACAGGCGCGATCGCAGATCTTCATCCAGAAAAAAGCTCTGAATCACCGGTCCGGGATCTGCCAGTCCCGTGGTCTCGATCGCAATCCGCTCGAATTTGTGGCGTCGCTTCATTAAATTACCGATAATCCGAATCAAATCGCCGCGCACGGTACAGCACAAACAGCCATTGTTCATCGCGAATATTTCTTCATCGGTATCGATGACCAGTTGGTTATCGATACCCACCGCTCCAAACTCGTTGACAATCACTGCCACTTTTTTGCCATGTTGGTGGGTGAGAATGCGGTTGAGCAAAGTGGTTTTCCCACTCCCGAGATAACCCGAGATGACCGTCACGGGAACTTTATTCCTCTCTATCGCTTGCACTATATTCGTCCCTCCTTTACTAAAAGGATAATCATGGTCAATCAGAGCGTATGGCAAGGAAAATACCAAGTCTCGGATTTTCCCGAGGTCTATAAGATAAACAAAGGGCGCGCCGGGATTCTGGCGAAAATCCAGGGCACAATTATTGCAACATCAGCGCCACTTCTGGAGCAAAATAAGTCAAAATCAAATCTGCACCTGCCCGTTTCATGCTCGTTAAAGTTTCTAAAATCACTGTTTTCTCATCGATCCAACCCTGTTGAGCCGCCGCTTTAATTAACGCATACTCGCCACTCACATTATAAGCCGCCACCGGCAGATGAGTGGATTGTTTGATTTTGGCGATAATGTCTAAATAGGCTAAAGCCGGTTTGACCATCAAGATATCTGCCCCTTCAGCAATATCGAGCGCCACTTCTTTCAATGCTTCTCGGGCATTTGCCGGATCCATTTGATAGGTTTTCTTGTCTCCAAATTTAGGTGCGGAATCCAACGCATCGCGAAACGGGCCATAATAAGCCGAAGCATACTTCGCACAATAAGCGAGAATTGCCACATCAAAATAACCTTCAGCATCCATTGCCTTGCGAATCGCTCCGACTCGTCCATCCATCATATCAGACGGTGCTACAATATCCGCACCGGCTTTGGCATGAGAAAGCGCTTGTTTGACTAACACTTCGATCGTGGGGTCGTTGAGAATCTGACCCTTTTCATCTACGATTCCATCATGGCCGTAGGGGGAGTAAGGATCCAAGGCGACATCAGTAATTACCAGAATTTCGGGCCGGACTTGTTTAATGGCTTTTACCGTGCGCTGAACCAGTCCGTCTTCATTGTAGCTTTCCCTGCCATTTTCGTCTTTTTTCGCTTCAGGAATCACTGGAAATAGCGCGATCGCATTGATTCCCAGCTCCGCCACTCGGGCAACTTCTTCTTGTAATAAATCTACTGAGTAGCGGTAGCATTGGGGCATTGATGGAATTTCCACTTTTTGCCCCTCCCCTTCCATGACAAATAGAGGATAAATCAAATCCCGGACACTCAGGTGAGTTTCCTGCACCATGCGTCGCAAAGTAGGGGTGCGACGCAGGCGACGGGGACGCGGAAATATCAATCTTTGTCCTTGAGAATCAGCGGGCATTTTGCTTTCTGGAGAATGGTTTTTTTTAGACATGTTACTTGGGAAATTGTAATTGGCATTCATTTGAAAATTTCACTGAATCATTATACAAAATTTTAACATTTTAACTGTCCGTTAAAGCCTTAATAGTTTGTCGGGTTGGCAGTTCGAGAACAGATGCGGGATTGGTACCTCTGAGAGTGGCGATGCCCACCCTACCCTCTGCAATTATTTTTGCACGAGTACATAATATCGAGCAATATCGCCAGCATTAGAAGACGGTTAGGGCCAGTGCAGAATTCAAAAACCTACAGAGCGGTTTTTAGCTTTCAACTGGGTTGCGAGACTCAAGCTACCAGAGGCGACGAAAATCCTTTTCGAGGACCATAATAAACCGTTTTAAACTCGATTCCGCCGCTGTTTGGATTGAAAAGGGTATAAGTAGCTTGTCCTGGGATGCGTCCCACACGACCCACGCCGATCGCTTGACGAGGATTTGTTTGCATCACTGTTGATTCGGCTTCACTTCGGTTTAATGACGCGAGAGTATCTCGAACCGCTGCGCTTTCAATTTGATACTGAAACGTTAATCCAGACCGACCGCAAAACAGAGAATTTGCGCCGATTCGCATGAGGCGATCTAGAATAACTAAAGGGGAAGTATCGGGGGTAATTTCATCATCAACCCCCAGGGTGCTACCGTGAATCAACAAACAATCGAGTTCCAAGAACCCAAACTCAAGAGAACGAATCCACTGTAGGGTCGAGCGAGAAACAGAATCCCACAGTAACTTGACAGTTGGATAGCCAAACCCTTCGATTAACTGGGTGGGTTCTCCAGTGCGTCCGAGTCCGTGTAAAATCAGACATTGTTCTTCCCACCATCCCTGACAAACTTGCGGTTGCCGTTCGCCGCTGCGGGGATTTATGATGCGTTTGACTAACCGATCGCAGTCCGGATGCGGTCCGACGACATCGCCGATAATATAGAGATTTTCTACTGAATTATTCTGTCTGTGAATATCGGATAGCACCGCTTCATAGGCAGCCAAATTCCCTTCAATACCGCTTAAAATTGCCCAATTCATTAAGAGTCTCCAGTGCAGATAGCCTCAACTTCATTTACCGCTCGCAAATGTGGGTGGGATTATCGGCGCGTTCGGCATATTCCAGACCCTTAGCCAACCGCCACGCAAAAATTTTCGGGAGTCCTTTTTCCACAATTGCCGCACAGGTTTTTTGATAATCGTAGCTGACTTCTTTGAGAGTTACTCGTTCGGTATCGGTATCATAAATACAATAGGTAGCGTTCGGTCGTCCGTGACGCGGTTCCCCTACGGATCCGACATTCACGATGCGTTTGAGTGGGGTGGTGAAAGTTTGTCCTTGTTGGTCGTGATTTTGGGTGATGCGAATTTTTAATTCGCCGGCATCGAGGGTGCGAACGTAGGGAACGTGAGTATGTCCGCAAAAGAGAACATCTGCCTCGGTTGAGAACACTCGTTCTAGAGCGACAAAAGCATCCATATCGGGCAACAAATATTCGTGAGGACTGTTGGGACTCCCGTGAACGAAGGCGAGATTATCTTGACGCAAACTGTGGGGAAGTTGAGCGAGAAATTCGCGATTTTCTGGAGAAATTTCGCGATCGGTCCATTCGTGGGCTAGTTTGCCGCGCCTTTCGGCCAAAACGGAGGGATAGCTACACTCGCAGGCGTTCAATCCTTCCACAATATCTTCATCCCAGCACCCGGCACAAGTGGGAATATTTAAGCGGCGGATACGTTCGATCGCTTGATTGGGAAACGGACCATATCCGACCAGATCCCCCACACAAAAAATCCTATCCACGGATTGCCCCTCGATATGGGCTAAAACGGCGTCTAAGGCGAAAATATTGCCATGAATGCAAGAAATGACGGCGAGTTTCATCACGTAACCTCCTGGGGAAGTTGTAAGTTTTCTTTGATTTGTTCTTGGGAATAAGCGATCGCGGCATCAGAAAGACAGAAATCTTGCAAAGTGCTAACGATCGCTTCTCGATCTAAACCTTCTCCCACCACTTCTATGCCGCTGAAGCGATCGGGTCTTCCGTCTAACCACAGCGGTAAATCGAGCGCCTGAAAATCCACCGCCATGCCATCAGCAACAAAATTGCCGGCAATGCATTGACCGTCAGCCAGTTCAAAAATGCCTTTCACCCGGCTCACCTTCCCATAAGCACCGTGAGTGAGTTCGTACCAAAATACCTCCAAACTCGGCGGATCGAGAATCTCTCCGGTGAGAACGCCGCGAACCATCTCCAGTTTCTCTCCGGAAAGTTCGCTTCTCGGGACAAAGACGACGCGATCGCTCCAATCCTCCCAGGGACTATTTTCCACCCCTTGAGGAACAATGGCAACCCGATCGCACTGATATCGCTCTAAAACCGGGGCGATCGCCTCAAAGTCCAGATGAAATCCTAGCTCGATATAGGCCACCGCATTTTCTGCCAGTTCCAACAATTGGGACTCCTCCCCCACTTTCAAGATTTGCACCTGGGGAAAATTGGCACTTATCCACGTTGGGTCGATGGGCAAAGTGTCAGAACCGGGGCAAAAGTACAGCACTTTCTCCCCTCGGGCAATCTGTTCTCGAATCCAAGTGGTTTTCCCCACACCGCACGGTCCAGCCACAGCAGTAATCATTCCTTCTCCATAAAAATGATAATCGTTCTTAATTATAGCAGACAAGCTGTAGGGTGGCAAACAAGTTGCCCACCCTACCCGTGAAGGTGGTGCGTAAGTCCTGTAGTAAAGACCCTCCCGACCATGAAGCTCGTCCATCGAACCCGCCAAATCCCGTTAAAACAGAAAAATCGTTCGCAGATTGCCGATCCAAATCGGATCGTTATCCGCATCATGTTCCGGATTGACGATCGCCAAAAAACCCGGTTCGATCGCGATTCCCGGAGTCATCTGATACCGATAAAACCCCTCGAAATGAAACGAAGTATCCTCATCCGACTCTCCACCGTCATTATCCGTCACTTTTGGCGGCTGTCCGAGGACGATGCCGGCGCGCGAACCGCGATCGTCCAAATTGGGAGCGGCTAAGGTCACCGCCCAATTAAAAATCGTTGCATCATCCCCCTGGCGAACCCCAACCCCTTCATCTTCAGCACGAGCCAGGGTCAAACCCGCCCATCCGCCGAGAATCAAGTGAGAATCAATCCCCACAGAGGTTTGCACGCCGAAATGGTCTGTAGAAGTTGCCGTTTGACCGAATGGCCGATTTGCCAGTTGGCTGCCGATCGCCCCAGAGACCGCCACCTGCGACCCTGGGGCGTAGGATCGCACGTAAGTCACCCCCACTCTGAAGCGATCGCTCGGTTCAAACGCCACCTGTCCGAGTGCCGCAAAGCGACCGTCAAATAAGCCATTTCCCCCAGTCGGTTCGCTGGCATTGGGGGCGAGATATCCCAAAGATAAAGAAACCGCCGAATTCGGTGAATAAGTCAGGGTCAAGCCCGACCCGCCCAACCCTTGGCGATAAATCGGATTGAAGCGGCCAAATCGAGAAAGCGCCCCAGTAATTTCCGGAGTAAAAAACTCATTAAAAGTCGGCACATTTGCATTAAATCCCCCGCCAACTGCATCCACATTCACCCGCCAGTTTTCCCCCACCGGCAACCGATAAAACATCTTCCCCAAAATAACCGAGCCATTCGTATCCACATCAAAAGCCAACCGAGTCATATTCGTTCCCGTCACCTCTCCCCCCAGTCTAGCTGAATTGGCAGAAACCAAAAACATTTTCAACATATCTTTCCCGGTAAAACTGGTATTAAAAATCAACCGAGACCGATAATCCAACGTCGTATTTGACTCCACCGATTCTCCCGAATCATTGGCTTTTTCGTCCCCCAGTGCGCCGCTGAGAAAAAAGCTAGCTTCGCCGACCAATTGGGTAGTAGCGGAAAACTGATTAGCGGCCAAAGAATCCGTGCGAATTTCTAAAGCATCGACGCGACCTCGTAATGTTGCTAATTCGGCGGAAAATTCGGCTTGCAATTTGCGAATGCGGGATAAATCTTCTCCCTCCAAATCAGCGGCGCGGTTGTCGATCGATTCGGCGATCCGATTGAGACAGAGATTCAAACCCGCCGCAAATTCATAGCGGGTCAGGGGACGATCGCCCTGATAGCGGTTGTCGGGATAGGCTAACAAGCAATTGTACCGTTGGGCAAGGGACTGTAAAGCAGCAAACGCCCAGTCTGTGGGTTGAACGTCACTAAGATCCGACACCGAGTTCACCTGTTCCAGGGGGGAGGGGGTTTGCTGGGACAGGTGAAGGAGGTTCGAGGGTGTCAGCGAGGCCCTCGGACCGCGATCTGGGGAAGACGCCGACTGCGCCGATCCGGGCACCGGAGTCGAGAGGAACAAAGTTGCCGCGATCGTCACCGTGGCGATCGCGGTTCTGCTTGATTGTTGCCAGAGCACCCAAAATACCATCTAATTTCCTCACACTATAAGGTTATCCCCAAGCCCATCGGCTTTGGATCCAACAAAGAGGGAGTCCATCGGCGATCGCCTTTTTTTAGTGGGCATCGCTGACGACTCCTTTTTATAGTATGATAATCATTATCAAAATAAAGTCAAGGAAAATTTCCGATGAAAATCCAGCGATTGTTTTGGATCCATCCCTCCCGACGGGGGAGTGGGGAGAGCGAAACCCAGTCCCCGCGCCGGCAAAACTCAGTTGCCCCTAAGCTTGCGAGTACGGGGAGGATGAAACCCTGGCGGGTTGCGATCGCCGTGCTGTGTTTTGCGGTGGTGCCCCTGGAGGGATGCCAACAGAATCCAAAATCGGAATTGAGAGCGCAAACGGATCCATTAGATATCGCCGTCAGCATTTTGCCGCAGAAATACTTTGTCCAGCGGGTTGGCGGCGAAAACGTGAGGGTGAATGTCTTGGTGGAACCGGGGGCTTCGCCGGCAACCTACGAGCCAAAACCCTCTCAGTTGCGGGCGTTGAGCGAGGCAGAGGCGTACTTTCGCATCCGCGTCCCCTTTGAAAATGCCTGGATGGACAAAATCCAGGCGGCTAACCCGCAGATGCGGTTGGTAGATACCACACAAGATATCGAGCGGATGCCGATGAGCGCCCATTCGCACCACGGATCCGGGGGTCATCAACAGGATGCCAATCCGGATCCGCACGTATGGCTCTCACCCGCATTAGTCAAGATCCAGGCACAGACAATTTACGATACCTTGGCAGAACTCGACCCGCCGAGACAAGCAGAATATCGACAAAATCTAGAACGGTTTATCGCCGACATTGGGGGACTCGAAGCCGAAATTCGCGCCTCCCTTGCCAATTTGCAGCAGCGGAAATTCATGGTTTTCCATCCCGCGTGGGGTTACTTCGCCCGGGAATACGATTTAGAGATGATTCCCATCGAGATTGGCGGTACCGAACCGAGTGCGGCGGAGATGGCACAGTTAATCGCACGGGCGAAACAGGAGAATATACAGGTGATTTTTGCCCAGCCTCAGTTTAGCACCAAAGCTGCCGAAACGATCGCCAATGAAATTGGAGGGGAAGTGATTCTCATCAATCCCCTCGCCCCGGATTGGCTGGAGAACTTGGGCGCGATCGCCAGTACATTCTCGCGGGTATTAAGCGAGGGGAGATCGACCATTCGCGTTGGAGTGTTACCCTTTCCCCGCCAACCGCGTCCCGTAGCGATGAACATTCGTTAGGGGAGTCAGTTATGCAATTAGCACAAAAAGTCACACCCAACTCCGTCGGCCAACCCGCGATCGCGATCGAACATTTGTGGGCAGGGTACGATCGCCACCCAGTTTTAGAAGACATTACCCTAGAGGTCAACCCTTTAGACTTCATCGCCCTGAGCGGACCGAATGGCGGCGGTAAAACCACCCTTATCAAAGTGCTGCTGGGGCTGCTCCAACCCATGCAGGGGGAGGTTCGCATTTTGGGAAGGAGCGCGAAACAGGGGCGACGATATATTGGTTACGTGCCGCAAACCGTGGAATGCGACCGGGATTTTCCGATTCGGGTGTGGGATGTAGTGCGAATGGGACGACTGGCAAAGCGTCGCTTGCTGCATCCCTACAATCGGCAAGACGATCGGATTGTGGCGGAGTGTCTGCAACAGGTGGATTTGTTCGATAGGCGCGATCGCCCGTTTGGCACCCTTTCCGGAGGACAGCGCCAGCGAGTTTACGTAGCTCGCGCCCTGGCGACCCAACCGCACATCCTGCTGTTGGACGAACCCACCGCCAGTGTGGATGCCTGCGGGCGGATGAAGATTTACCGCTTGTTACAACAACTCAACCAGTCGGTAACGATTTTAACGATTTCTCACGATTTGGAGGAAATTGCGCCTTATGTGAAGACAATGGGTTATCTGAATCGCCGATTGTTTTATGACCCGAAAGCGATCGAAGACCCGATCGCCTCCTCCGTCCGAGACGCAAATATCCAGGAGAGAACAGAGCCATGATGGAAGCATTACAGTACGATTTTATGCGAAACGCCTTATGTGCGGGAGTGTTAGTGAGCTTAGCCTGCGGCATCATCGGCACGTTTGTGGTGGTCAATCGCATCGTGTTTATCGCCGGCGGAATCGCCCATACCGCTTACGGAGGCATTGGTTTGGGGTATTTTTTTAATTTTAATCCCCTGCTAGGTGCGGTGGCATTTAGCACGATCGCCGGGTTGGCAATGGGAATCGTGCAGCGCCAAACTCGAGAGCGAACCGATACCACCATCGGCGTGATGTGGGCAGTGGGCATGGCAGTGGGAATTATCTTGGTGGATCTGACGCCGGGATACAAGGCGGATTTGATGAGCTATCTATTCGGGAGTATTCTAAGTGTTCCCACGGGCGATTTGCAAATCATGCTGGGGTTCGATGCGATCGCGATCGCCCTGGTGGTGTTGTTTTACAAAGAGTTAGTGGCGATTTCGTTTGACGAGACCTTTGCCACGATTCAAAATGTGCCGGTGAATGGGATATATTTCTTGCTCCTCGGGGAGATCGCCTTGACGGTGGTGATGATGATGCAGGTGGTGGGATTGATTCTGACCATCGCGTTGCTCACCATTCCCGCCGCGATTAGCACTCAGTTAGTGAGAGATTTAAAACAGATGATGGCGATCGCATGTCTTTTGGGGGTGCTGTTTACTTTCATTGGGTTATGGCTGTCATATACCCTGAATTTGACCTCCGGGGCCACGATTATTTTGGTCTCCGGTACGGCGTATCTGTCGATCTTAGCGCTGAAGTGGCGATCGCGTCGTTCTGCCTGTGGGTCAATTGTTAAGTAAGAAGAGCCAAATTCTCACGCTATGGATTGCTATCCACCGAAGAACGAACAAAAGTTAGAGTAACGATGAACGAAAATTCTGCCTTGATTCCTTGCGAAATCGACATTGCGATAATTGGCGCGGGGCCACAGGCGCTGACCCTGGTGGCTCATCTGTTGCAAAAGCGCAAAAGTATGCGCCGTCGGTTTGTGGTGTTTGACCCCAGTGGGGGATGGTTGACCCAGTGGTGTCATCAGTTTGCGGCGCTGGAAATCCCGCATTTGCGGAGTCCGGCGGTACACCATCCGGATCCGGATCCCTTTGCCCTGCGTCGGTTTGCCCAGACGCGCGATCGCGAGTTATTCCCGCCTTACGATTTGCCGGGAACGAAGTTGTTCCAGGACTTTTGTGAGAAAACCATCGCCCGGTGGCAGCTTGAAAATCGGGTAGTGGCGGCAAAAGTGAGGCGCATCGAACCCCTCTTCGGGAAGCGGCGCGATCGCTTTCGCTTGGCGTTAGAGGGGGCGAAAAGTGAGGTAATGGCGCGACGGGTGGTGCTGGCCACGGGAGGCGGTACGCCGCATTTTCCTGACTGGGTGAGTCGCATCCAAACGCCCTATCCGAGCGATCGCCTGTGTCATTCCCATCAGATCGATCTGCGTCAATTGCAGTTGCACGGAGAGCGGGTTTTAATCATTGGTGGCGGGTTAACGGCGGGACATCTGGCGATCGGCGCATTAAAGCGAGGTGCGAAGGTGATGTTAATGATGAAGCGCCAATTGCAAGAAAAACTATTTGACGCCGATCCGGGATGGTTGGGACCGAAGTATCTGAAGGAATTTAGCCGGGAAGCGAATTGGGTCGCACGTTGGCGTGCGATCGCCTCGGCGCGCAATGGGGGGTCGATGACGCCAGAAGTTGCCACTCAGTTGCGACGGGAATCCCATCGGGGAAATCTGGCCATTTACGAGAGTTGTGAAGTGGTAAGTGCCCGGTGGGAAAATCGTCAATGGCGGATTATGTGCGATGATGGTGCAGTGTATGAATGCGATCGCATTGGGTTGGCCACCGGTACGCGGTTGGATGTGGCCGCCGAACCGTTATTGTCGGAAGTTTGCCAAGTATATCCACCGGAATCGGTCGGGGGTTTGCCCGTGTTAGATGAGTATTTGCGCTGGCCGGGTTGCGAGTTATTCGTCATGGGTGGATTGGCGGCTTTGCAGGTAGGGCCAGTGGCGCGAAACCTGGCTGGGGCGAGGATGGCCAGCGATCGCATTTCGGTGGCTCTGACGAAGCCGAGTTTGAGGCGATCGCTCGGGGGAAATTATACTTTAGCCGCCAAGTAAGAGAACGCGATTACCTCAAGTTAGGACGGGGCACCGCCCTGTTCTAACTTCCTAGAGTAAATTACCGATTTATTCAACTATAGCAAGAATAGTTAAAAAAATTAGTCCGCGTAGGCTTTTTTCCCTTGCCACGGTGGGATTTCAATCCCCCGTTTCTTCGATCGCCCATTCAGCGGATTTCAGGTTAGACCTCGCCCCATGTTTGATAGAATTCCTTGCCCGCCATGACAATCCCTAGTGGTGGAGGGAACTGCTACAAGAGATTAGTTTTCACGTAAACCCGATCGCAGCGCGGGGTTTCGACCCCGGTGGCGGGTTGATAGCCACAGCTTTCATAAAGCCGCACCGCCTGGTGAAGAACGCTGGCGGTTTCTATCCAGATTTCTTGAAAATTGGCCGCTTCGATCGCCCGTTCGAGTTGTTGCAATAAAAAGCGACCGAGACCGAGACCTCGCACCTGGGGTAACAGATACATTTTTCTAATTTCTGCTGCATTATTGCCTCGGGCGATGGGATAATAAGCGGCGGTTCCCACAATTTTGCCGTGATGTTCCACCACCCAGAATTCCCCGCCGACTTTCTGATAGCAGCGTTCCACATTTAAGACATCGGAGTCTGCGCCGGTGGGTTCCCAAGGGAGACCATATTCAGCTAAAACCCGGGCGATCGCATCAGCCGCCGCCGCGCGATCGCGAGGTTCCCAAGGGCGAATTAAGAACTCATTATATTGAAGTTGCATCAACTTGGCAATTCGGGACGATCGATTAAATTGTAAGCGATTTTGGCACCGGGGAGAACCGCCCCCGAGAGACTTGCGGATTGCCCGGGGCGATCGCCGATCGGGGTGGCCTCCAGGATCCCTAGCGATCGCCGATGGTGGGGAACCTCTCGGGTTTCCCTGGGGTTAACTGCGCCTGGAGTTCCCTCCGGGGGGAGATGCCCGGAGACCATCAGCGATTTCAACCTCGGCTGTGTTCCCGCGCTTTGTTAGCAGAATCGAGGGGAGAGAAACCAACAGAGGCTCCCTTAGACTAACACGATCGGCTGATTTTAGTTTTCCATCCTTTTCGCCCGCCCATATTTTTGATAAAATTCACACAGGAATGAGAGGGCGTTTTTGATGGGACGAACCATCTGAGGAACAAACTGCAGCGGCGATCGGGGTCAGGGAGGAATGTCCCGGCATTTCTCGCTCCCTGAGCAGCGATCGGCAATCGGCGGGTAGGGGAGCAAAAGGGTCTGACTTCACCGGGCCGTTGTTGGCGACCCCACAACCGATTGCGTTGTAGCAGGTAGGGGGGTTACAAATTATCCACTATCCCTAGAATGAACGGGTTAAATGTATCCAGAATAATCCCCTTTCCGGTTCGATACCGATTGGCTTAATTTTAACATAATTTGCCACCCAATTCAACGGTAAAAGTTGAGAGTCCAATGAGCGATCTAAAAATGACCACGGCTGCCAGCATTTTAGTAGTTGACGATACTCCGGACAACTTGAGCTTGTTAACGCGATTGTTGACCAAGCAAGGATATAGGGTTCGAGGGGCGAGGGAAGGTGGCATGGCAATCGAAGCCGCAAGAGACGATCCGCCGGACTTAATTTTGCTGGATATTTTAATGCCCGGGTTGGATGGCTATCAAGTTTGCGAACGGTTAAAAGCCGACGAGAGAACCCATGAAATTCCGGTAATTTTTATCAGTGCATTGAGCGAATCATTTGATAAAGTCAGAGGATTTTCCGTGGGAGGAATTGATTATATTACGAAACCATTCGAGCTGTCAGAAACGATGGCGAGAATCGAGATGCAATTGAGGGTGGGTAGGTTGCAGAGGCAGATTGCCAAACAAAACCGTCAATTGCAACAAGAAATCAGCGATCGCTTGCGAGCGGAAGCGGCGCTGGTAGAGAGAGCAAACACCCTACGCGATCGCAATGAAATTTTAACCCAACTGGCAAAAAACCCAGCCCTCAAACGGGGAGATTTAAAAACTGCAGTGCAAGCGATTGTGCAAGCGAGTATCGAGAACTTGAAAAGCGAACGAGCCAGCGTGTGGTTGTTCGACGAAACGCGCAGGCAATTGCAATGCATCGAGTTATTCCCACGCCATTCTCGATCGCACGATCGAGCAGGGGAAAGAAAAGTCGAAGATTATCCGAGATATTTTCAAGAATTAGAACGAGGAGTGGCGATCGCCGTAGGGGATGCCCGCCAGGATCCGCGCACCCGAGAATTAGAGACGGGAGCGTTAACGCCAACACAGATCCCCGCGAGACTCGACATGCCGATATATCTTGGGGGAGAAACCGTGGGGGTATTTTGTGTAGAACAGTGGGGAGAAACGCCTCAGGAGTGGACGGAAGCAGACCTGAATTTTGTGCGCTCTTTAAGTGAGTTAGTGTCATTGGGGATAGAAGCGCGGGAACGCGAGCGAGCGGAACGGGCGCTAGAGAACGAATTGCATCGCAGCAAACTGCTGCGACAAATCACCGAACAAATTCGCGCGCAGTTCGACCCGCAGCAAATTTTTGAAACCGCCGCCACACAAATCGGGCGGGCATTTCAAGTGAATCGCTGTTCCATCCATACCTATTGCGATCGCCCGCAGCCCAAATTATCCTTAGTCGCTCACTACGCCGAGAAGGGGTACGAACTGTTCCACAAGTTAGAGGTACCCATCGAGGGCAATCCGCACCTCGAGGTCATGTTAGGGGAAGATCGAGCCATTTGCGCCGAGGAAGGGGGAGAGAGGGAGCAAGCGGGCTACTGTTGGGAAGCCCAATCACTGCTGAGCGTTCGCACGTCATACAACGGGCAACCCAACGGAGCGATCGGCTTGCACCAGTGCGATCGACTGCGCCAGTGGAGTGCAGAAGAGCGAGAACTGCTCGAAGCGATCGCCGCACAACTCGGAATCGCGATCGCCGGAGCGCAACTGCTCGATCGCGAAAAACAGGCTTGCGCCGAACGCGATCGGCAAAACCGACAGCTTCAGCGCGAAATTAACGAACGTCGCCTCACCCAAAAAGCCTTGGAACAAAGCGAACAGAAACATCGCGCCCTCGTCGAGACCTCCCAAGACCTGATTTGGTCGATGGACATTCGGGGACGCTATACCTTTGTCAACCCTGCCGTGGAGCAGATTTATGGCTATTCTCCCGCCGAAACTCTCGGGAAAAAATATACCCAATTTGTCAGTGCCAAGCGACTGAAACAAGATAGAAAAGCCCTGCGAAATTTGTTAGGGGGAACCCCGTGGGTGAAATACGAAACCACCCATATTGCCAAAGACGGCAGCGAAATCCACCTCATTTTTAATGCCATTCCCCTGCGAAACAGCGAAGGGCGCGTCATTGGCACTACAGGCACCGCCACCGACATCAGCGATCGCCTGCGGTCCGAAATTGAAATTCTCCGCAGCAAAGACTTACTCGAATCGATTTTCAATGAATCTGCCGATGCAATTTTTCTCGTCAATCCTGAGAGCAATAAAATTGCCGACTGCAATCGCCGTGCGGTAGAACTATTTGAAGCACAGGGGAAAGAAAATCTCATCGGGTTGGAAGAACACAGCCTGCAAAAACAGCCTTTTTCAGCCGAAAAAATAGCGCAAATCAGCACAGAAGTGAGCCGGGAGGGTTGTTGGAGTAGCGAACTGGAATACATCACGAAAAGCGGCAAGACATTTTGGGGAAACTTAGCCATCAAACCGATCCGAGTGGCGGGGCAGGAAATGACCCTAGTGCGCGTCACCGACATCACCGATCGCAAACAAACCGAAGAAGCCTTGTTTTCCATTGTAGAAGGAACCGCCGCCACCACCGGCAATGAATTCTTTTCCTCCTGCGTGCGCTATCTCGCGCGAGTGCTGCAAGTGCGATATGCGGCGATCGCCGAACTCATCGATGAAACCACATGTCGCTTTCGCACTTTAGCCTTGTGGACCGGCGAAACCTGGGGAGAAAACATCGAGTACCACCTCAAAAAGACATCCGAGGAAGACCTCACCTCCCGGGAAACCCCTACCGCCCTTCATTGTGCCGAAGCATTCCTGTTGCACGATGGCGCATCGGACCACTTAAGGGTAGAAAGCTTTGTGGGAATTCCATTACTCAACTCCGAGGGAAAATACATCGGACATTTAGCGGTGTTCGATATGGACGTCAGGGAGAACAACTCCGGGAGAGAATCGATTTTGACAATTTTTGCAGCGCGTGCCGCCGCCGAATTGGAGCGACAAAAAGCGCAAATTGCATTAGAAGAAAGTGCCGAACGAGAACGAGCGATCGCCAAAGCCCTGCGACGAATGCGGCAAACCTTAGATTTAGAACAAATCTTCAGCGCCACCACCTCCGAACTGCGGCAAGTCCTCAACTGCGATCGCGTCGCCGTCTATCAGTTTAATGCCGACTGGAGCGGTACATTTGTCTGCGAATCCCTGGGCAGCGAATGGAAACCGTTAGTGATAAAATACCCCGAAAACGGCTCGACAATCCGCTACACCATTAACGATGAAAATTGCACGATTATCGAATGGAAAAGCGCCTCAGAAAGCCTCGAAGATACCTACTTAAAACAAACCCAAGGCGGTGCATACGGGCGCGGCGCGAACTGCCTGGTGGTGGAAGATATTTACGCCGCCGAATTTGAACCCTGTTATCTCGAACTCTTAGAATCCTTTCAAGCCAAAGCCTACATTACCGTACCGATTTTCTGCGGCAAAAAACTCTGGGGATTGCTCGCCGCCTATGAAAATAAAAGCCCTCGGCAATGGAAAGAAGCCGAGGTTAATATCGTAGTGCAAATCGGCATTCAACTGGGGGTGGCGCTCCAGCAAGCTCAACTCCTGCAACAGACCAAGCAGCAATCCAACGCCCTGCAACAAGCGGCCTATGCTGCTGATGCGGCGAACCGCGCAAAAAGCGAATTTCTTGCCGCTATGAGTCACGAATTGAGAACCCCACTCAATGCCATTCTCGGCTTTACGCAACTGATGAACCGGGACATAAATTTATCCCCAGACCAGCAAGAAAAACTGCGGATTATCAATCGCTCCGGCGAACATTTACTCGGTTTAATTAACGATATTTTAGAAATGTCGAAAATCGAGGCGGGGAGGACGACTTTTAACCAAACCAGCTTCGACCTGTTAGCCTTGCTCGAAACTTTAGAAGAAATGCTGCACCTGAAAGCGAATGCGAAAGGATTGAGGCTGATTTTCCAGCGAGGAACCAACCTGCCCCAATATGTCAAAACCGATGAAGGAAAATTGCGACAGGTTTTGATTAATCTGTTAGGGAATGCGATTAAATTTACCGAAAAAGGGTCGGTGAGCTTGCGCGTTCGCGTGGGAGAAGGGGAAACCAACCCCTCGGGACTGCAGGAACAATTCTCCGAACGTCTTTATTTTGAAATCGAAGACACCGGGCCGGGAATTTCCCCAGAAGAGCGCGATCGCCTCTTTGAACCCTTTGCCCAAACCGAAATCGGTGAAAAATCCAACCAAGGAACCGGGTTGGGGTTGCCGATTTCGCAAAAATTCGTGGAATTTATGGGCGGCGAAATTACACTCAGCAGTACCCCGGGCAAGGGGAGTATTTTTTCCTTTCATATCGCGATCGCCAAAGCCGATGCTAGCCAAGTGGAACACAAGAAACCCCGGCGCAAAGCGATCGGCATCGTGAGCGATCGCACCTATCGAATTTTAGTGGTAGACGACGCTTATGAAAGCCGTTTGTTGTTAAGCACCCTGTTTCAATCGATTGGATTTCAAGTCCGCGAAGCCGAAAATGGGCGAGAAGCTGTGGAATTATGGCACAGTTGGCAGCCACAAGTTATCTGTATGGATATGCAAATGCCCGTGATGGATGGATATGAAGCCACTCAAGCCATTAAACGCAGTCCCGGCGGTGAAAAAAGCCTGATTATCGCTCTAACCGCTAGCGCTTTTGAAGAAGATCGCAAGCAAGTTTTGTCCGTGGGTTGCGATGAATTCGTCCCCAAACCCTTTCGCGAAGAACTCTTGCTCGAAAAAATAGCCGATTGCCTCAAAATTGCATATGTTTACGAATCCGACAATTGCCAAGCGCAAAAGGAAACTTCTGATGAGCTTTCCATTTCCCCCGATCGATTGCGGGAGTATGTGTCTCAAATGCCCCCCCACTGGGTCGCGCAAGTTCATCGCGCCTCCTGCTTGGGTAGCGACGATCTGATTTTGCAATCCCTCGAACAGATTCCCCCAGAACTGGATCCTTTGGCAACGGCACTGACACAGTTAGCAGATAATTTTCAATTTGAAATCATTATGGAACTAACGCAACCGGAGGAGGGATGAAAAAATACCCCGTGGTGTGTCACCCTAGATACATCCACTACAGTAAAAATGCCGAATCTGCAAGGGATATTCCATCGGATGAGAGCCGCTCAGTTCATCATTGACGGAAATCGTCTCCCGGTGGCCGAAAAAGCTCTAAACTTAAAATAGTTGTTTATCGTGATTTATCCGGATATTAGATGAATTTTATTCAGGTCGATCCTTCCAAACATAACATTCTCGTTGTTGACGATACCCCCACCAACTTGCGGTTTTTAGCAAAACTCCTCAACCGCGAAGGGTATAATGTTTATAAAGCCTTAAACGGGCAAATGGCGCTGATGGCTTGTCAAACCGCAAGCTTCGATCTCATTTTGCTCGATATAATGATGCCGGATATGGATGGTTATGAAGTCTGCCAAACCCTAAAAGCGGATCCGAAGACTTGCGAGATTCCCGTGATTTTTCTCAGTGCCCTAGATGATGCCCTGGATAAGGTGAAAGCATTTAGCATCGGCGCTGTGGATTATATCACGAAACCGTTTCAATTTGAAGAAGTTTTAGCCCGGGTTCAATATCAACTGGCGCTCAAGGCAGCAGAAGCAGAAATTCTCAACCTCAATGCGGAACTCGAACAGCGCGTCAAAGAACGTACCCGTCAGCTCGAATCTACCAATGAAGCCCTCAAAGAAGAAATTGTGGAACGCAAGCAGTTGCAAATTAAGTTGCTTAATATGGCTCTGCACGATCCGCTGACGAATCTGCCGAATCGCGCGTTTTTGATGGGGCGCTTAGACGAGGCGATCGCCCGCGCCAAACAACAGGAAGAGTATCAGTTTGCGGTGCTGTTTCTCGACTGCGATCGCTTTAAAGTGATTAATGATTCCCTCGGTCATTTTGTCGGGGACGAACTGTTAAGCGCCATCGCCCGTCGCCTGGAAATGTTGTTGAGCGAAGCCGATACCCTGGCCCGTCTCGGCGGCGACGAATTTGCCATCCTTTTAGAACAGGTCAGCGATATCGGCATGGCCACCGACATGGCAGAAAATATTTTGCAGTCCCTTTCTAACCCGTTTCAACTGTCGCGATATGAAGTGTTTATTAATGCGAGTATTGGGATTACTTTAGGCGATCGCGAAGATGACAAACCGGAATATTTATTGCGCGATGCCGACACCGCTATGTATCGCGCAAAGGCATTGGGAAAAGCCCGCTATCACGTCTTCGACCCAGGAATGCACCAAGAAGCCCTGCAGCTTTTAGAGCTAGAAAACGATTTGCGAAGAGCGGTAGACCGGAAAGAATTTATCGTTTGTTATCAGCCAATCGTTTCTCTGCAAACCGGCACTATTTCTGGGTTTGAAGCATTGGTGCGCTGGCGACATCCCACCCGGGGCATAATTTCGCCGGCGCAGTTCATTCCCATTGCAGAAGAAACCGGTGCGATCGCCGAGATTGACCTTTGGGTTTTGCAGGAAGCTTGCGATCGGCTAAAACAGTGGCAGATG
Source organism: Phormidium sp. CCY1219 (assembly GCF_055795085.1). NCBI lineage: Bacteria > Bacillati > Cyanobacteriota > Cyanophyceae > Oscillatoriales > Oscillatoriaceae > Phormidium > Phormidium sp. CCY1219. The sequence goes on from NZ_JAYFEQ010000951.1 coordinate 26,171, forward strand.
CGCTACCGCCGCAGCACTCCCCTCACCGTCAGCGTCAACCTTTCCGGGCGCTTGTTTTCCCAAACGGATTTAACTGAAAAAATTGCCACCATCCTCACTCAAACGCAACTGAACCCCAAATACTTAAAACTAGAAGTCACCGAAAGCGCTTTAGTGGAGAATCCAGACCGCGCTATGAAACTGATTCAGAAACTCCAATGCAGCAATATTGAATTATGCATCGATGACTTTGGCACCGGATACTCTTCCCTGAGCTATCTGCATCGCTTCCCTTTTAATACCCTCAAAATCGACAAGTCTTTCGTGGATCGCATAGAGCAAACCCGGGAACAAGGGTTGGTGATGGCGATTATTCAGATGGCTCATACCCTCGGCATGAGCACGATCGCCGAAGGCATAGAAACCTCCTCCCAATTCGCCCAACTCCAACAACTTCACTGCACCTTCGGTCAGGGTTATCTTTTTGCTAAACCTTTGCAGAGTTCAGCCGTTTTAGAGTTGCTGGATTCTTCACCCCAATGGCGATCGACACCCACAGGGGGAAAAATCACATGAATCACCATGCAGACGAACCGCTAAAAGGCAATATTCTCATCGTTGACGATACACCGGATAACCTGCGCCTGTTATCCTCCATGCTGCAAAATCGCGGCTATCGGGTTCGCAAAGCCTTAAACGGAAAAATTGCCCTGATGGCTTGCCAAACCTTACCCCCGGATGTCATTTTACTCGATATTAATATGCCGGATATGAATGGCTACCAGGTTTGCCAAGCCTTGAAATCAATGGATAAAACTTGCGAAATTCCGATTATCTTTATTAGCGTTTTAGATAACGTTCAAGATAAGGTCAAAGCCTTTGAAGTCGGTGGCGCGGATTACATTACCAAACCGTTTCAATTTCCGGAAGTCGAAGCGCGGGTGGAAAACCAACTCAACCTGAAGCGCTTGCAGAAAGAACTACAGGAAAAAAATCAATTGCTTGAATTGCAAAATGCTCGACTGCGCCAGGAAATCGAAAAACGCCGCCACGCAGAAGATGCTTTACAACAAGCTAACCAGCAGTTAAAGGAATTGGTCTGTGTGGATGGCTTAACTCAGGTGGCCAATCGGCGGCATTTTGATGAATATTTACAAAAACAATGGCAGCGATCGCAGCAAGACTGTTCCCCCCTTTCTTTGGTACTGTGCGATATCGATTTTTTTAAAAATTATAACGATACCTTCGGTCATCTCGCCGGCGATGCTTGCTTGCAGCGTGTGGCAAAAGCCATTTACCGGGCGGTGAACAGACCCAACTATTTAGTCGCCCGTTATGGCGGCGAAGAATTTGTGGTCATTCTGCCCGCTAGCAATATTCGTAACGCTTTGCGCGTCGCGAAACGCATCCAGCACGAAATACAGCAACTCCACATCCACCATCCCGCTTCTGCTGTCAGTCCATTCGTGACGTTGAGCCTCGGAATTGCCAGTACCATCCCCCGCGATCGCGACTGCTTAAATGACCTGATCCATCGCGCCGATAAAGCCCTTTATCGCGCGAAAAAAGAAGGCCGAAATCGCTACTGCATTGACCTGCTGCGATCGCCCCCACGCGACCCCCAACCCTGCATTAATCCCCCCTTTCCTTGCGATGGATAAATTCCCCCCCCGATACTCTCCTTTTCCCCCACCTCCAGTCTCTCTCTATCACCCCCTAACTGTGAATTCTCGGATGTGGATACAGGGTGGAGAGCAATTCGCTTTCTACATTGGCTAATTCCTCTAACCGCGCTGTCACGATGTCTCGCTCAAAATACGTGGTCGCTAAAATCCAATACGCCCCATAATGTCTCGCCTCCGATGCCATCAAACTGCGATAAAATTTCGCTAATTCCGCATCGGGACAATGTTCCCCCAGCAAGCCCAATCGTTCGTGACTGCGCGCTTCAATCAGTCCGTAAACTAATAAGAAATCTAAAAATCTCTCGGGTTCGTTGCGGCGAATTTGCGCTTTTAATCCCGCCGCATAAGGGGGCGCATTTAACGGCGCTAAGGGAATACCCCGCTTCTCGAGATGCTGGTTGACTAATTCAAAATGCTCCAGTTCTTCTCTGGCGATCGCGGTCAGCATTCGCACCATTTTCTCGTTCGACGGGTAGCGAAACATTAAATTTAACGCTACTCCCGCCGCTTTTCGTTCGCAGTGAGAATGATCCAGCAAAATTGTCTCTATATTGTCGATCGCTAACTCCACCCACTCGGGCAATGTCGGTTGCTTGAGAAATTTAATCGTTTGCACGGTTGCAGCACTCATCTGGAATTTGGCATCAAACCTTCCCATCCCCAAGGGACAGTTTGATTCTATCTCAAATTCCTCCCCAAGCGGCATCCGCGATCGCTTTTTTTATCTTTCCCCTCACCCTCTCCCCCCACGAGGCGCGATCGCCATCATTTGCCCCCTTGCTTAACCCGGTTGTCTCCCCGTCGCTGGCGTAAGTCTAAAGGTTCAATGGTTTCCGGAACGCCGTTTTATTACCATATTTTTCCAAACATGTCAATCCCAATCAAACCAAGCCATCCGGAAGTATCTGCTGGGGTGTGGTTCGCCGCCTACTTCGCCTCTGTCTCTCTACATCTTCTCGCCGCCTTTTGCTGGGTACAAGAGGTGAAACGCGCCGATCGCCCCCCGACCCTTTCCGATGCGATCGCCGTTCACTTAATCGAAATCTCCGCCGAAACCCCTTCCTCCCCCCCACCCACACCGGAACCCGAACCGGAACCCACACCGGAACCCGAACCGGAACCCCCCACCCCGCGCTTCACCACTCGTCGGGAAACCTCCGATTTCTCTCCCAAACCCCCACCCCCACTCTCCCCAGCACCATTAATCCCTCCCCCACCAGCGCCTGCACCCCCACTCCCCTCCCCAAGAGAACGCCTCACCTCTCGTCGCGAACTCTGGGAACCAGACCTAATCCCGAACCTCATCACCCCGGAACTCTCCCCCCAACCCGAACCAGAACCCACTCCGGAACCAACTCCGGAACCAACTCCCGAACCAACCCCGGAACCAACACCGGAACCGATACCGGAACCAACTCCCGAACCAACCCCGGAACCAACTCCGACTCCGGAACCAACTCCAGAACCAACACCAGAACCAACACCAACTCCCGAACCAACACCAGAACCAACACCAACTCCCGAACCAACTCCAGAACCAACACCAACTCCGGAACCAACTCCCGAACCAACACCAACTCCCGAACCGACACCAGAACCGGAACCCCTTGCTAATTCCTCACCCGCGCCAGCGGAACCCACGGAAGGGCAAGAGACAGAAACGGGGTCAAACACCGAAACTGGGGTCGGGGTGATGGCAACGCTGACAAACGTTCGCCTTGCCAATCATGGCAGAGATATTCCCGATCGCGCCGCCCAGGTTATCGAACAGCCCCCCGAGTTTTCCGCGATCGTCTACCCCTCAAACCGACAAAGCCCAATTACGGAAGAATTGGTGTTAACCTTATTAATCGACCCCACCGGTCGCGCCGAACTGCTCGCCGTCCAACCAGAGGCGGTGGGTCAGGAGTATTGGGACTTCGCCCTTCGCATCACTCGCCAGTTGAACTTCACACCTGCCGAAACTGCAGGTCAGCCGGTGGCTTGCTTGCTAGAGGTTTACCTCAAGGTGGAGCGCCTGTAAAAAAAAATTTGCCAAACCGCTTGTCAAACCAGAAAAGTATGTTATTATTGTTAATGCTGGCGAGAAAACGCTGCGCGGGCATAGTTTAGTGGTAAAACCATAGCCTTCCAAGCTATTGATGCGGGTTCGATTCCCGCTGCCCGCTTTCCACCGATGTTGCTGGGACTTCAAGTCAGCAGGCGATCGCTTTTTCCGGCATCGTCATCTCCACTTGAGAAAACCACAAACGAGCATCAAGATTTCATCGCCATCCATAATCGCGATCGCCTCAGAAGTAGCGTCTAACTGATGCTCTCCCCTGGTTTTCACTCTGCGGCAAACTCTTATCTTATGCCCCTCCAACTACGCCCAGCGGTGAAGTCACAAAACCCTATCCAATAAAAATATGCCTCTTTATCGGGCAAGCTTGACTCCCTTAAATTTAGAGCGTTTCAAGGGGATTTTATCCTACTTCTCTCATTTCAATGCTACTGGTAAAATCAGCATTAGATTTAGCGGGGGGTTTTGCAAGTGATTTCGGCTTCAAAGGGTATTTGGATCGGAAAAAATAAGTAAGCTTTCCCTACCTTCAAAACCGGCCCACTCAAATCTTCTGCAATTTCTAATTTGCGATCGCCCAAGTCTAGGCAATCCGGCTGCTTAATTGCCAATTGACAATATAAGACGAATTTACCTGTAATTTCACTCCGAGGGCGGCCCCGGAGGAGGATCCAGGCAAACTGGATTAGGGGGAAAGCAGATAAAACGGCCCCTCACATTTGCCCTTGCCCTCGCATCGAGGGGGGAATTCACCCAAATGGAGTAGGCAAACCGCCCGAGGTGAAGATATGCTATAAAGTATTGCGAATTGTTAAAATTTGTTAAGCTAATGTTTATTAACCCGGTTGCCACAGCCAAACTGAAAGCCTCCCTAAAAGAGAAACTATTTTTCGGAAACGAACCCACCCCAGAACTGATAGCCATTCTGCTGGTGTATTTTGTCCAGGGGATTTTAGGGTTAGCCAGACTTGCCGTCAGTTTCTTCCTAAAAGACGAACTGGCGTTAAGTCCGGCGGAAGTGTCGGCCTTGATGGGTATAGCAGCTTTTCCGTGGATTGTCAAGCCCCTATTCGGATTTATTTCCGATGCCTTTCCCATTTTCGGCTATCGCCGACGGCCTTATATTGTGTTATCCGGACTGTTGGGTGTCCTCTCCTGGGTCAGCATGGCGACAATCGTACACACGGGGTGGGCGGCGACAGCGGTGATGCTGCTGAGTTCCCTGTCAGTGGCGGTGAGCGACGTGATTGTAGATTCCCTGGTGGTAGAGCGCGCGCGAAAAGAATCGCTTTGCGACGCGGGTTCCCTGCAATCCTTGTGCTGGGGGTCATCAGCAGTGGGCGGGCTGATTACCGCCTATTTGAGCGGTTCTCTGCTGGAAGCCTTTAGCACGCAAACGGTGTTTTTGATTACCGCTACCTTTCCCTTGCTGGTGTCTGGAGTGGCGTGGTTAATTGCGGAAGAACCGGTGCGCGACGCTCATCAGGGGTTGAGCAACGTGAAAGACCAAGTGAAACAGCTCAAAGGTGCGATCGCGCAAAAATCCATTTGGTTGCCCACCGCCTTTTTATTTATCTGGCAAGCCACCCCCTCATCGGATTCCGCCTTCTTCTTCTTCACCACCAACGAATTGGGATTTGAGCCGGAATTTCTAGGGAGAGTGCGACTCGTCACCAGCATCGCCTCCTTACTGGGGGTGTGGTTGTTCCAGCGCTTTTTGAGAAGTATCCCCTTTCGCACAATCTTCAGGTGGTCAACCGTGCTTTCCGCAGTGCTAGGAATGAGCGCATTGCTCCTCGTCACCCACGCCAACCGGGCGATCGGGATAGACGATCGCTGGTTCAGCATTGGCGATAGCCTGATTCTCACCGTCATGGGACAGATTGCCTATATGCCCGTATTGGTACTCGCCGCCCGCCTGTGCCCGAAAGGGGTAGAAGCCACATTATTTGCCCTGCTGATGTCCGTAACCAATTTAGCCGGACTTCTGTCATACGAAGAAGGCGCACTGTTAATGCATTGGTTGGACGTGACGCAAACCCAATTTGATAACCTCTGGATATTAATTACGATCGCCAACCTCAGCAGTTTGCTGCCCCTCCCCTTCCTCCACTGGCTTCCCGACGGTGACAACAGCGATCGCACCTCCACCAAAGTCTCCCCGGTTTCCCCACCCGAATCCCAGCCCTCCGTAGAAAGCCTGCAAGCATAACTCCCACCCAGGAAGGATGACAAAATCACCCTCATCCTTCCCGGTTGACAGCCTCAGATAAATCCGCTAAAAAACAAAAAGTTAAAATTTGTAAATTCAACGCAATATGCAAACGAAAGACCGCCTTTCCTCCACCCAACCCAAGCGCGATCGCCCCTACGATCGCGAAGACTGGAAAAAAGGTTACGAATCCCAACCCAACGAATATGACTACTGGATAGACAACATCGAGGGAGAAATTCCCCCAGACCTAGAAGGCACCCTTTTCCGCAACGGTCCCGGCTTACTCGATATCAACGGGCAGCAAATTCATCACCCCTTTGATGGCGATGGAATGATTGCCAAAATCGCCTTAAAAAACGGTCGCGCCTACTTCAGCAATCGCTACGTCCGCACCGAAGGCTACTTAAAAGAACAGCAAGCCGGAAAAATTCTTTATCGTGGCGTTTTTGGCACCCAAAAACCCGGCGGATGGCTGGCCAACTTCTTCGATTTCAACATCAAAAATATTGCCAATACCCACATTATTTACTGGGGCAATAAACTCTTAGCATTGTGGGAAGCCGCTCAACCGCACCGACTCGATCCAAACAGCTTAGAAACCATCGGCATCGACTCCCTAAACAATGCCTTGCAACCGGGAGACGCCTTCGCCGCCCATCCCCGCATCGACCCCCATTGTGAAGCTGACGGCGGCGAACCTTGTTTGGTGAATTTTTCCGTAAAACCCGGACTGTCTACCACCATTACCATTTACGAACTCAATCGCGCCGGAAAAATGGTGCGACGCCACGCCCATTCCGTGCCAGGATTTGCATTTTTGCACGATATGGCCATCACGCCAAATTACTGCATTTTCTTCCAAAATCCCGTCAGCTTTAATCCTTTACCATTCCTGCTGGGATGGCGCAGTGCCAGTCAGTGCTTGCGGTTCAATCCCCAAGAACCCACCAAGATTATTTTAATCCCCCGCAACGGCAAAGATACGGTAAAAATTTTAGAAACCGAGCCTTGTTTTGTCTTCCATCATGCCAATGCATGGGAAGAAAACGGCGAGGTGTTTGTCGATTCGGTGTGCTACGATTCGTTTCCCTCCCCGGAACCCGACGCGGATTTTCGAGAAATAGATTTTGATACCATTCCGGCGGGACAGTTGTGGCGATTTCAGGTGAATTTAAGCCGGGAAACCGTAACCCATCAAACCCTAGAATCTCGCTGCTGCGAATTTCCCACCTTGCATCCGCAAAATGTGGGACGCCCGTATCGGTATTTATATATCGGCACAGCCCACGAAGCGGCAGGAAATGCACCTTTGCAAGCCATTTTAAAGCTCGATTTAGCCACCGGAAATCGGCAGCTTTGGAGTGCAGCGCCGCGCGGTTTTGGCGGCGAACCGGTGTTCGTGCCCCGTCCAAATGGCACCACAGAAGATGATGGCTGGGTGTTATTGTTGATGTACGATGCGGCCCATCATCGTTCGGATTTGGTGATTTTAGATGCGCGGGATTTGGATTGCGGACCGATTGCGCGATTGCATTTAAAACATCATATTCCCTATGGGTTGCATGGGAGTTTTACTCCGGAGTGCTTTATCCCGCAAGGGTAGGTAGTTAGGTAGGGTGGGCAATGCCCACCCTACGGTTGTATCCCGGTTTCCTTGAGAAAGTGAATCGAAAATCTGTCGGTGGGAGGATACGGATTCTCGGGGAAAGGAATTACAAGTAAAGCAGCAAAATGTTTGCATGTGAGTGCTTTTGGCACTCT
>NZ_JAYFEQ010000952.1:0-260 GCF_055795085.1 Phormidium sp. CCY1219
CGACGCAGTTGGCGACGGGACAAGAGCGCATCTTTAATCGCTTGCCCGCGATGGGTAAGTTCGGCAGCCCAAAGCACCTGCAAGTCTTTTAAGATCGCCAAACCCGTCACTTTCGATCCTGGATCGATTTTCACTCGGCAGGGTTGGGGAGTCTCCTCGACGGTTTTCTTAAGGACGATCGTGAAGGGAAAACGACGGTAGATGGCCGCTTTCCGAGCCTTCAACAACCGCCGTGCCGTGCCGGGAGAGCAAGGCGTTAG
>NZ_JAYFEQ010000953.1:0-211 GCF_055795085.1 Phormidium sp. CCY1219
TACAGTTTTTTTCCATCCCTACAGTGGAGAGTTGGACTGGGGATAAATAACTATTCCGGTTAGCGGTACAGTTTTTTGCACCAATAGGGCATTGGCGGCGAAATAACTATTCCGGTTAGCGGTACAGTTTTTTCACCGATAGGGCGCTGGTGGCCAAAAAAACTATTCCGGTTAGCGGTACAGTTTTTTTCCATCCCTACAGTGGAGAGTT
>NZ_JAYFEQ010000954.1:0-722 GCF_055795085.1 Phormidium sp. CCY1219
GTCCTCTTTAGAGGACTTGCGCTATAAGCCAGGGACTTTAGTCCCTGGCGGGTATTGTCGCCAATACCGAATCTAAATGCCCCCCTTCCCTATTTTCTAACCTTTTTCCCGGTTTGTTGTCACCCGATTGGGGGATGCTGGCAAATTCTTCGATTCTGTGCCTGAATCGACGAAAAAGACGGGCAATCGCAATCTCCCCTGGGCAATGCCACAGCAATGCCACGGCGGTCAATTGAAACCGCGCCGAACCAGGCAAAGCGCGAAGCTATGCCCGAAGGGCTATAGTCCGCCGACGCGGACTATTTTTTTGACAGCTATTCGGGTTGCGATATAGTGTTGCAAATTTTACTCACAATATAACCCACCCTCAATAACGATACAATTGCCGAAATGCAAAAGCCAGTATATTTCATCCCTACCCACGGTGGTTCTCTATGGAAATTAACCGCACATCAAATCCACCGCATCTCCCGGCAACGACCAAAACCCTTCTCAAATCGAAACTTGACCGGAAGGTGTCTCAATCCCCTCCAATCCCACAAAATGCACCCCCCCCAAGCGATCGCCCGCCACCACCGTCACCCCATCCGGCGCAACGGCACAGCAAAATAACGCACTCTCGCCACTAAAACTCGCCACGACCTCCCCAGTGGCCAAGTCCCACAGTTTCAGGGTGTTATCGTCTGATGCAGAAACCGCCCCAGTGCCGTCCGGGGTGATGG
>NZ_JAYFEQ010000955.1:0-304 GCF_055795085.1 Phormidium sp. CCY1219
AAAAACTGTTGCGTTCGCCTGATGGTTATTTCCCCAGCAGTCCAATTCAGGGCTGGGAAAAACTGTTGCGTTCGCCTGATGGTTATTTCCCTGCTACTACTCCAGGGCTGGAAAAAAACTGTTGCGTTCGCCTGATGGTTATTTCGCCAACAGTCCAATCCCGGGCTGAAAAAAAACCATTGCGTTGGCTTAATGGTTATTTCCCTATCACTACTCCAGGGCTGGAAAAAAACCATTGCGTTGGCTTAATGGTTATTTCCCTACTACTACTCCAGGGCTGAAAAAAAACGGTTGCGTTGGCTTA
>NZ_JAYFEQ010000956.1:0-5773 GCF_055795085.1 Phormidium sp. CCY1219
CCTCCATTTCCCCTGGCTCTCATCCCGACGCTCACCAAGCACGGGTAGAGCGCGGGGCTTCCCGCCGAGAAGCTAATAATCCGCCCTATACCACATTTTTAACTCGTTCCCAGGCTCCAGCCTGGGAACGCCGCTCCCGAGGCTCCGCCTCATCCAGTGGTTAGACCCAATAATCCGCTCAATACCACATTATTGCCAATTTGTCAACCCCTAAATTGAGGAAAAGTTAGGTTAATCTTGTCCCGAATCAGGGGAGTGCAACCGAGGTTGCAGCGATCGCCAATGTGGGGACAAGATTTTGCTAGCAGGTCTGTAGTGGCAAAGGGGATTAACTGGCGATCGCCTCTTCTTCCTGGGGGTCGCTGGGGGGACGAGAGTAGCGGCGATCGTCATAGTACCAGCCGCGACCGTCTCCCGAGACTCCATTGGCCACAATGCCGAGTACCTTGGTGTTAGAAGTTTGTAATTCCTCAATGGTTTGCAAAATTGCCGGACGTTCGGTTTGACCCATGCTGACCACCAGAGCGAGGCCATCGGTAGAGGCCGCCAGCATTTTGCCATCCACCACACTGAGCAGAGGAGGGGTGTCATAGATGACCAGATCGAACAGATCGTGCCATTGACGCATGAGGTTTTGCATTTTGTCGCAAGAGAGGATGCGGATGGGGTCAGGGGGGATAGCGCCCGCCGGGAGGACAAAGAGATTCGGGTCGCTTTGCGATCGCACGATCGCCTCATTCATATCCAGTTCCGTAGCGATGACCTGAGTTAAGCCCGGTTGATTGGGTAAGCCCAAACAGTGGTGAACCTGAGGCCAGCGCAGGTCAGCATCCACCAGTAAAACCCGCTGACCCATTGCGGCGGCGGCTTGCGCCAGATTGACTGCCACCGTAGACTTGCCTTCAGCCGGTGTTGCCGAAGCGATCGCCAGCGATCGCACCGGTTTGCCTGGAGTCAGGAAGCGCAGATTAGCATTGAGCGATCGGAACGCTTCCACAAAGGCATAATCGCGCGGATAATCCATCGCCGCCTCACCCTGAGAATCCATCGGCGTCACCTCCACCGCACTATCGCTCACCGGAATCGACCCAAGGATGGGCAATCGAGTCGCATCTTTCAGTTCGTCAGAACTATGGAAGACATTATCCAACCGCTCAGCCAACAATGCCGCCCCAAATCCCAGCATCAAGCCCAACATTGCCCCCAGAACCAGATTCCGGGGCAGACTGGGGGACACCGGAATCGGGTCTCCCTCTTGATTGCGCGGGATATTCGGCTCGGAAATCACTTCCCAGGGGATTTCTTTTTGCGCCGCATCCACCCGCAACCCTTCTCGTCTGGCTAGCAGTTCGTTGAGAGTCTTGGTCGCCACCTGTAATTCCCGCTGCAAGTCCGTGTACTGACGAATAATGATGGGAAAATTGTCCCGATATTCGCTTAACATTTTCGCCGCTTGGTTTAGCACTTGCGTCCGCACCTGAAGCACCTGCACTTGGCTGCTAGCTTTCACCATTTCTTGAATCAATCCCGTGCGGACCGAGTTTTGGAACGGCGCTTGGGGATTGCCCGTATTTCCCGGTAACTGTGCCCCCAACACTTCCGAAGCTTCCCGACCCAAGAGCAGTTCGATTTTTTGTCGTTCTTCCAGCAGCACTTGAAGTTGCGGGGAAGTCGGGGTAAAGCGAGTGGATTCTTGAGCGATTTTATTTTCTATTTCTTTGAGGCGATTGAGGCGAGCTTGGTAGGTGGGGGCTTCACTGAGAACCGAAGCAGCGATCGCTGTATCTTGCTCCAGCCCGATTTTTTGCCGCAGGGTATTGTAAAGCTGTTGCTGTTGAGCGAGCTGAGATTGAGCCTCTAGCAGTTGATCGTCAATTTTGGTAATTTGCTGCGCCAGTTGTTCCCCTTGAATCTGCGGCTCGATGAGATTGTACTGCTGCCGAAACTTCTGTAATTGTTCTTGCAGACTATCCACCCGCTGTCGCAACTGCGGAAGCTGGTCTTCAATAAACTGAATCCCCTGACTGATATTGCTCTTGCGGTCTTCTAAACTGTATCGCAGATAGCCATCTTTCAGGGTTTCCAACACAAACTGAATTTTTTCCGGTTCCGAATCCCGGTAACGGATTTCGATTACCTTCCCAGCCCCTTGCAATTGCTCTAGAGACAGAGGCCCTTCCTTGCCTCCGACAAGACCATTGTACTCTAATTCGGGATAGCGGGACTGGAGCTGCTGAATCAAGGGTTCCATCAGCTTTGGACTTTGTAACACCGTAATTTGGCTTTCATAATCCAGTCCTCCCCCTTGTCCCTGAAGAAAACTGGCACCTAAACCCCCAGCCATTCCAGACAGACGAGAGAATTTATCGTCGTTACTGGTGACGGGTTCGACTAAGATTTGAAACTTCCCTTCATACTCCGGCGTTTGATTGGAAGTCCAGAACCAAACACCGGCAGTCACCACCGACGCCACCCCCAGGATGACAAAAGCGCGGCGACGAATCACAGCAAATAGCTGTCCGAGATCCAGTTCTTCCTCATCTGGATCCTGGACTTCAGCCATATAAGGTACCGACACGAATTGAGGCTGGCTGTTGTTGGGGTGAAGTGGGAACGGCTGAGGATTGGGTGCGGTCTCCATCTCGATCTCTTGGTATGGTGTGGTTATCTGTATCCTAGCAGGCGGGTAAGACCCTTGTGTGTTCTTGCCTTCTCAGGTGTCTCCACTGGGGGGCAAGGGTAGAGAAAGTAGTAGGGTGGGCAATGCCTACTATCCCCTTCATTTCAAAGACATAGCGGTGTATTGCCCAAGTCGTGAAAATTTTAGAACAGAACGTTCAAGAATCGGAAGATTCCGAAAACCGAGAACACCGGACTGGTGACATCGCCAATCGTCTGCCCGATCGCGCCCAAGCGATCGCCGAGCCTCGTGAAGCCCGATCGCCCTACCACCACCACATCATTATTGCGGAGAATCGGGTTGGTTTCCTCATCCAATCCTTGGGCAAAATCAATCGGAATCGCTTGTCGCGACACCGTACCATTCGGGTTCAAGCGGATCAATTCCACCTCATCGGTTTCCGCCCGCTTGTTGTCAAAGCCGCCAGAAGCCAGAATCGCTTGGTTTAACGAAGCATTCGGCGGCAATTGGATAGTCCCGGGGTTTTTCACTTCCCCCACCACGTTAATTTGAATCCGGTTGGGAGAGAAACTAGCGGCAGCAATTTGCGGTGCTTCTGCCAAATCGATATTGCTTGCCGTTTGCACCACAATCGTATCCCCTTGTTGCAGGAGAATATCTTCGCTTAAATCCCCATCATCTAACAGTTCCCACAGATTCACCTCAATCATTTGCTGCGTGCCGTCCTTGCGTTGTCGCAGCACTTGGATTTGGCGAATATCTGCGGCGGGAGTGATGCCCCCGGCAATTTTAATCGCGCGCGTCACCGTGGGCAGCCCCACTACTGCGCCGCCGGCAGTGGGGGCGGCGAGGGTTTGCTGGTCGCCGGTGCCCGACACGTCAGACCCCGCCACCGTATAGGTTCCCGGACGGTTCACCTCGCCAACCACCGCAATGTTCAGGGGTTGTGAAGTATCGGCGGCAAAGTTAGCCGTAGCAATGCGAGCCACTTCTAAAGGATTCGGGTTTTCCGCCGTGGGCACCTCGATAGTATCCCCTTGTTGCAGGATGATATCTTCACTGAAATCCCCTTGTTCGAGCATTTCCCAGAGATTCACCACCAGGGTTTGAGACGGACCGGCTTTCGGACGACGCACCACGCGGATTTGCCGAATATCTGCCGAAAGGGTGACACCGCCTGCGGTTTGCAGGGCGCGGCTAACCGTGAGCAGCCCGCCACTTTCATCCACCCGGCTCACGGTGTAGGAACCCGGACTGGCCACTTCTCCAGACACGGCAATATTCACCGGTTGACTGGCCTCTCCGGCAAAACTGGATTCGGCTAACAGGGAGGCTTCGGCGGGGTTAAAGCCGCTTCCGGTAGGCACGACGATGGTATCCCCTTGTTGCAGGATGATATCTTGGCTGAGGTCTCCTTGCTTGAGCAGCGCCCAGAGGTTCACCGGGATGATGCGCGCCGCACCAGCTTTTGGTTGGCGCAGCACTTGAATCTGGCCAAGATCCGAGGATTGGGTAACGCCGCCTGCGGTTTGCAGGGCGCGGGTGACGGTGAGCAGTCCGCCGCTTTCATCCACCCGGGTGATGGTGTAGGAACCGGGTTGCCCCACTTCTCCCACCACGGCGATATTCACCGGTTGCGAGGGGTCGCCGGCAAAATTGGATTCTGCTAACAGGGCAGATTCAGCGGGATTGAAACCATTGCCCGTGGGAACGTAAATGGTATCGCCTTGTTGCAGGATGATGTCTTGATTGATATCGCCGCTTAGGAGTTGCCACAGGTTGACGGACAGAATTTGTGCCGGACCGGCTTTCGGTTGTCGCCGCACTTGAATCTGTCCCACTTCTGCAGATTGGGTGACGCCGCCGGCGGTTTGTAGGGCGCGGGTTAAGGTGAGCAGTCCGCCGCTTTCATCCACCCGGCTGACCGTGTAGGAACCCGGACGGTTGACTTCTCCCACCACGGCGATATTTACCGGTTGCGAGGCGTCGCCGGCAATACTGGCATCCGCCAGTTGACGGGCGGCGGCGGGGTTCAAGTTGGGGTCGGGGGGAATAAAAACGGTGTCCCCATCGCGCAAGGTGATGTCTTGACTGAGGTCTCCTAGCTGGACTAAGCTGGTTAAATCCAGGGTAATTAGTTGCGCCGGTCCGCCCCGCTGGCGGCGCAGGAGTTGGATTTGCTGGATGTTGGCCGTCGGCGTAATGCCCCCAGCCCGTTCGATCGCGCTGGTAATGGTGGGCCGTTGATTGGCTCCTTCTTGATTCATCGAAAGGGTGTAGGAGCCAGGTCGCCGCACTTCCCCCGAGATACCCACCTGTACCGGACGTCTTGCGAGCAGAGAGATGGTGAGGAATTCCGGGCGTTGCAGGTAGGGGGCATAGAGGCTTCTGAGTCGAGTAGCGGCTTGTTCCAAGGTCAGCCCTTGCACAGAGACTCTGCCCACTAGGGGTAAATTGAGGGTGCCATCCACCAGCACCAGATGCTGACCATTTTCGCCGCTGTATTCCGGCACGTTGAAAATATCGATTTGAATTCTATCTCCCGAGCCGAGGGTGTAGGCTTCTTGTAGGGGGACGCCTTGGGCGAGGAGACTCTGAGCTGGCTTCGGTGACGGGGAGGGTGCAGCGATCGCGCCTGTGGATCCGCTGATGGCCATTAACGCCGAGAGGCTCAAACTGGTAACGGGAAGGGTAAGGATGTGCGGCGACCAGCGATCGCCAAACCGGTGATTAGACATAGAAGTTATTTATTTATAATTGGCAACAGTATTGGGGAGACCCGACGAGCGATGGCTTTGCCGAGGAATGGGTTACAGTTCCCTGGCGACACACCGTCAGGAACACTCAATCTATTTTATCGTTGAAACGCTGTAGTTGACCGGAGAGCGATCGCTCGGAAAAAAGCCCCCCGCACCCTAGAAGGGTTTACTCGTTCCCAGGCTTACTCGTTCCCAGGCTTACTCGTTCCCAGGCTCAGCCTGGGAACGGGCCTCTTACTCGTTCCCAGGCTCAGCCTGGGAACGAGCCTCTGGAGGCTCTGCCTCCTGCTAGAAACAATATCGCGTCCGGAGGAATAGTTTTAAAAAGAATTGCCTGGGAACGGGCCTCTGGAGGCTCTGCCTCCTGCTAGAA
>NZ_JAYFEQ010000957.1:0-291 GCF_055795085.1 Phormidium sp. CCY1219
TGGCGGGTCCACAAGCGCAGGGTGTTGTCCTCACTGCCACTGACGATGGTCTCCCCGTCCGGGCTGAAGGCTACGGCGTAGACCGAATTCTGATGGCCGCGCCAGGGTTCGCCGATGGGTTCCCCCTGGCGGGTCCACAAGCGCAGGGTGTTGTCTACACTGCCACTGACGATGGTCTCGCCGTCCGGGCTGAAGGCTACGGCGCTGACCGAATTCTGATGGCCGCGCCAGGGTTCGCCGATGGGTTCCCCCTGGCGGGTCCACAAGCGCAGGGTGTTGTCCGAACTGCCA
>NZ_JAYFEQ010000958.1:0-1549 GCF_055795085.1 Phormidium sp. CCY1219
GCCGGATGAGGTGAAAGTCTCATGTCCGGTTCTGAATGGGAGGTGAGGGTTGCGAAGCCCTCATCGACCCCTAATACCTGTCGCAGTCATGCTCCCGCAAGAAAAGCCAAGGCGCGATTTCAATCAAGCGCTGTTTATAGCGGTTCTCATAGTGGTGCGGTAAAGAATTTCTCACCGATTCGGTGCATTGGCGGTTGGGACAGATGAGAGTTGCCTACGACATTAATTTGAAATCCGCTATAACTATGAAGTCATCCAGCTAAATCGGCTCCACTGGCAAACTTTTCGGGACCGCAATAACGCGATCGCCTGTGCGCTAATGGTCAAAATGCAGATGGAAACCGCCCAACAACCCTCGGTCAAGCTAGAATGTTTGCGAATGCTCAATCCCCTGGAACTCGATCCAGCTCGCACCCAGTTAATTTCCGGATTTATCGATATCTACCTGCGACTAAATCCAGAAGAAGAAGCCGCATTTCAAGAACAGTTGAGTGCCATTTTACCAATAGAACAGGAGGAAGTTATGGAAATCGTCACCAGTTGGATGGAAAAAGGTATCGAACAGGGCCGCCAAGAGGCAATGCAACAAGAAGCTTTATTGCTGGTTCAGCGTTTACTGAATCTCCGTCTCGGTACGATTTCTCCCGAGTTATATTCGGCGGGGCAACAGTTATCAAAAGTGCAGTTAGAAGCATTAACCGAAGCGTTGCTGGATTTTTCCAGTGAAGCTGACTTAGGTGCTTGGTTGCGAAACCATCGCACCACCGATTAAAGCCGTTGAACGAATACCTTGCATCCCTCTGATTAACCCAACAATCGCCGGTAAACCAATTCCCCGGCGAATCCCTCACCCAATCCTCACCCCACCGGATTGTTCATCAATCCAAACCACCCCACTCCACCCTCGCATATCCCTGCTTTGCTTTGACACCCGCCAATTGGTGCAAACTGGCAGCTTTTCCTTCCCAGTTGCCGGTGCGTTCCTCCAGTTTTATCGCTTCGGCGTAAAGTAACATCGCCTCCTCCAGTTGCCCTCGGTTGGCGCTCAGGGTTGCCAGTGGGTGCAACATCGTCGCTTTCTGCTGCAGGTTGTCCATCGGTTGGTTCGGTTCCCTCCATTTAGTGTGAAAAAGCGCTTTCCCTCACTTCCCGATTCAAAAAAATCGCCGCCCGGATGTCCCCTGCAGTTGCTTCCATACCCACCCGGGAGGGCGTAACCCGCGATACTCCAGTGTGGCATCACCCCCTCCATTGTGCCATTTTCCTACCCCAGTTATGGCGGGCCTCCCGCAACCTTACTGCTGCTGTAGCTGCTGCACCTGTGCGATTGTTTCCCGCACTTTCTCCGCTTCGGGAGAACGCAGATGCTCTAGGATGGCGAGAGACTCCTGCATATAATTCAAGCCCGTGGTAAAATCACCTTGGATTGCCAGTAGTTGTCCGAGGTTAGCCAAACTCGCCGCTTTCCCTTCCAAGTTGCCGATGCGTTCGCAGAGTTCCAAGGATTCGGTGAGAAGGGCGATCGCCGCCTCGTTTTCCCCAAGCTGTC
>NZ_JAYFEQ010000959.1:0-1447 GCF_055795085.1 Phormidium sp. CCY1219
CAAGGGGGGCCAGGGGGGATACCCCCCCCTTTCCAAGGGGGGCCAGGGGGGATACCCCCCCCTTTCCAAGGGGGGCCGGGGGGGATACTCCCCCCTTTCCAAGGGGGGCCGGGGGGGATACTCCCCCTCCCTACGAGTAGTAATCACCATGCGGGCCGATTTTGTCGGTCAATGTGCCGAATATCCCCAACTGGCGCAACTCATCGAAACCCAGAATAAAATTGTTGGCCGAATGCAGGAAGCAGAGTTACGCGAAGCCATTGCTAAACCCGCCGAGAAAGAAGGATGGACCATCCCGGAAGACCTGCAAAACGAGATAGTGAAAGACGTGCAGCAGTCCCCGGGAAGCCTGCCCTTATTGCAATACCTCCTGTACGAACTGTGGGATTGGAGAGATCGCCGTTTAACGGTAAAAACCTACCAAGACATGGGCGGCGTACTCGGAACCCTACAAACGCAAGCGGATAAGGTTTATAACTCCCTCGACCCAGAAGAAAAGACCGTCGCCAAGAGCATCTTTCTCGAACTCACCCAACTGGTAGAAGAGGACAAACCCACCTCCAGACAAGTCCGCAAAACCCGGTTAACCGACTTACCCCCCTCCCCAGAAAAAGTAGAAACCGTACTGGGGAAATTAGAAGACGCCCGCTTAATCGTCACCAGCGAACTGCAAGCCAGAGGGAACAACGGGGATACAATCAAGGTAGTGGATGTCGCCCACGAAGCCCTAATTCGCAACTGGAACACCTTAAAAGACTGGCTAAACGACAACCGGGAAATCAAGCGTCAAAGAGACGAACTCAAAGACAAAGCGCAAGAGTGGGAAGAAAAAGGCAAACGCCGAGAAGGGTTGTTGCGGGGGATAGATTTATCTGATGCAGAAGCATTTGTGCGACGCTATGGGGAAACCGGAATCGCACGAGAGTACGTGCAAAAAAGCATCCGAAACAGACGCATCACCAACATCCTCAGTATTGGCACCGTTGCCACCATGTTGACCGTCGTCACCGGACTCTGGCTGAATGCCCAACGCCAAGCCACCATCGCCAACTTGCGGGCCAACGCCGCCCAGGCGCAACAGTTGCTCACCACTCCCCAACCGTTAGGGGGGGTAGTCCTGGCCATCCAGGCTACGGGCGAGAGTCAAGACCAATTGGGGCGAGTGATGAGTTCGGTGCAAAGTAGCTTGCTGACCGGCATTCAAACCCTCCGAGAACACAATCGCTTCCAAGGCCATCAGGATTCGGTCTACGCCGTGGCCTTCAGCCCGGACGGGGAGACCATCGTCAGTGGCAGTGGGGACGGTACCCTGCGCTTGTGGACCCGCCAGGGGGAACCCATCGGCGAACCCTTGCGCGGCCATCAGAATCGGGTCTGGGCCGTGGCCTTCAGCCCGGACGGGGAGACCATCGTCAGTGGCAGTTGGGACGGTACCCTGCGCTTGTGG
>NZ_JAYFEQ010000960.1:0-273 GCF_055795085.1 Phormidium sp. CCY1219
ACAAAAAGCTTCACCAACCCTTCCATTGCGCCAAAAAATGCGATCGCGCAATTCCCCACCGCAAAGCCCTAATCTCCTAATCTCCCTAATCTCCTAATCTGGGGTCGGAAAATTGTTGCCGCCAGGGGTTGACAAAGCAATCCCCATCGGGTATGATGATACAGTAGGCCGAGGCAGGGCTTATGTGCAATGCTTGGCTTGCTTGGTCAACCCCGCAAGATGAACAAAAAGCTTCACCAACCCTTCCATTGCGCCAAAAAATGCGATCGCGCA